>CAYQYJ010000430.1:0-3651 GCA_964421605.1 uncultured Ardenticatenaceae bacterium
GCCTGCCTTCCTCCGTTTACCGGATTATTTTCTTGAACCTCAAAAGCGGTTACTATGAGCGAAAACCGCCAAGTTATTTACGGACAGTTAAGTAAGTAACCGCTCCACAGAAAGTGAGCGGTTTAGAAGTGATGAAAGGAGAAGTTCTTATGCAACGCTATTTCAAACAATCCCATCTACTGGCGCTGTTATTGGCAGGCCTGTTAATGCTGGCAGCCTGCACAGGCGCGCCTGTGGAACCACTGCCGCCAGCCGCTACCGCGCCCGCAGACGAGGCGACGGTCACCCCAGGCAACAACGTCCCTCCGGCAAACGTGATCACGGGCACCGCGGCGGTAGAAAGCATCCAGATTCTTTACCTGGAATCTTTTCCCTTGCAGATTCAAGTTGAGGTCAGCGGGCAACTACCTGACGGCTGTACCCAGCTAGACGAACCGGTCATCAAGCAAGAGGGGAACCTGTTCCAGGTGGAATTGCCGACCTGGCGGCAGGCGGACCTGCTGTGTACTGACGCGCTGGTTCCCTATACGACGGCGATTTCGCTGCCCGTGAATGGACTGGCAGCGGGTACGTATGAGGTAAATGTCAACGGCATGACGGCGTCTTTTACGCTGGACGTGGATAATGAAATGCCGGCAGCCCCCTCTGGCGCTTACGTGGACAGCGTTAACGTGGCCGACCCCGCCACCACGCCGGGCGAGCTACATATCACAGTCGAGGGCAACCTGGCTGACGGCTGCACCACCCTCACAGGCACATCGCAAGAACTGTTGGGCAGCGATTGGTTGATCACCCTGACGACCTTCCGCGACCCCAACCTGATGTGTACCGAAGCCCTGGTTCCCTTCCGCCAGGTGATCGTCCTGGGCACGCAAGACCTGGCTCCTGGCAAATATAACGTGGTGGTAAATGGCGTCAGCGTGGCGGTAGAGATACCGCAGCCGTAAAGCAACGTCGCCGCGCCGCCCATTTTTTATAAGCAGACTGGAGCAGTCTTGGAGACTGCTCCAGTCTCTATTTTCGAAGGGCGTGCAGATAGGTGCGATCAAAGGCGGCGATCATGCTTTCCAGTTCAGCGTAAGGACCAGGGGTGTAGGCGCGGGAGCTGACGCCCTGCTGCGATAGTTCACAAACATGCCAATCCTGGCGGTTGGTCATGTCCCAAAAGGCTATCGCCTCGTCCGCATCAAAACCGGGCTGAGCCAGGGCGGTGGGGTGAAAGAGCCATTGGCAAACGACGCGCGTGTGGTCTGCCGCCAGCGGCTGCAGGCGGTGGATCAAGACGTAATCGGGGTGGAGGCTGAGGAACATGGAGGGAAACAACGTGTAGTAATAGACGCGCCCCAGATCAGCGCCGCCCACACTCCCCAAAGGCGGGGCGCAGCGCTGCCCACTCAACGTCATGCTGCCCACGCCGTCCGACAGGCGCATGGGGCCGCCCAGGATGGGACCTTCTTCCAGGTCGTTGCCGGCATTCCGATAAGGCGTCAGCCGGTTTAGCGCTGGATGGAGCGTGGGGCAGTGATAACACTCGGAGTAGTTTTGGAAGATCAGCTTCCAGTTAGCGGCCACTTCGTAGGTCGTCTCATGGGCTATGGTCAGTTCCGCCAACTGCCATGCCTCAAACTTATCCCAAATAGGGGCCAGCGCCTGAGACAGAGGGGGCGCGACCGTGTTCAGGTTGACAAATAAACAGCCTGCCCACTCCGCCGCGGCTACGGGCAGTAGCGGGTAATCTTCCTTGCGGAAGCCGGCGACTTCGTGCATGTTGGGGGCGCCAATCAAATTACCAGCCAGGTCGTAGGTCCAGGCATGGTACGGGCATTGGATGGTGCGCAGGGAGTGGGCAGGGGGTTCGGCACAAAGGCGTGTGCCGCGATGCCGGCACACATTATAAAACCCCCGCACGATTCCCACCCCATCCCATGTCACAATTACGCTCTCCCCACATAGTTCCGCTAACGTGACGCTGCCGCTGGCCCGTCCTACATATAGCCAGTTTCGACTGAAAATGCGCTCCTGCTCTTGCTGCCAGACATCCGCTGACGTGTAATAAACGCCTGCCAGCGTTTTGGCTCCCCGCGCGGTTCGTGTTTCGTTCATCTATGTTCCTTCGTAAAGAGGCAGGTAATTTTGGAAAATCGCCCACCCGATTTGGGGAAATCGGGCTACAACGGCGCACTATTTTCATTCGCTGCGGTACACCCCGGCCCGTGTTGTCTCCTGCCTACAACTGCAAGCTGCCGGACCAGCCGGCTATTTCTTGTAAATAGGCGGCATCCTGGTAACGACGCAGGTCAAAAGCCGGCGCATAGTCCGGTAGAGCCGCGCCCACAACGTGCGCTGCCAGCAGTTCCGCCGCGGCCAGGGCGGCCATCAAGCCATAACCGGACAAAGCGCCCAGCACATAAGCGCCGGGCACGGGCAGGGGGCAGCTTAACAGTCGGTTCTCGCGCGTCTTGGTGTAGTAGCCGCCATCTACATACGGGCGCGGCATCTGCTCAAAATAAGCCGACAGACCCGGAATCATAGTGGACAGGCCGCGCAGCGCCACTTCTGGGAAAAACGGGTCTTCGGGCAGGGGGAAAACGGGCGGCGTCGGCGTGGCGTGATAAGCCCACAGCAGCAGAATGGTCTGGCTGTCGCCGCCGCCTTCAGGGCGGGTATGGACGCCGCCAGGGAATGGAGCCAACAGCCAGCGCGTCTCTGCCGAATCCGCCAGCCATGCCTGCTCTTCCTGGCTCCAGGGCAGTCGCTGCGCATCCTCCCAGATCAACAAGGGCGCGTGGCGCGGCAGAATGCCCAGATGGTCTTTGAGCGAGACCTTGCGGTGGCATTCACTGAAGATGGGGAGTTCCATCCCCAACAGCGCGGCGACTTCGTTGACCAGCGGGCCGGCGGCGTTGACGAAAGCGGTTGTGTTGATGCTCACCATCTCGCTGTCTTGCTGCACCATCACGCGGGCGACGCGCCCCTGCGCCAGTTGCACCGCCGTCACTCGCCCTGGCAGCAGTTGCGCCCCATGCTGCCGCGCCTGCTCCCACAAATACATTCCCAACTGCTGCCCACTAAACCAGCCGCAGCGGCGGGCGTGCAAAATGGCTATCGTTTGCGGAGACAGGTAAGGGAAGTGGCGGCGTATCAGGTCTGGATCGAGCAGTAAATCTATGCCGTCGGGTTGGTCGGCGAACCCTTCCGCCGCCGCAGGAATGTAGGGACAGGTTTCAAACCTGCCCTTACCTTGAGACCTGCCCCTACTGGGGTCATGCAGCCGGACGTCGCCAACGTCGGCGGCGGCCAGGGCGGCGGCTTTCATGCCGGCAGCGCGCGCGGGATCGGCGGTGGCATAGACATAGCCGCGGCGATTAAGCAAAAAACGATTGTCGCTTTCGCGCGCTAGCTCTTCCAGCAGGTCAATACTGCGATTCATCAGATGGCGCATGGCGGCGTCTGGGCCAGGCCACCAGTTGCGGTACGCCTCGGTGGATTTGTCGCTGGTGAGGGTGAGCAGGGGGCGTTCGTCCACCAGGAGTACACGGCGCACCCCTTGACGCGCCGCCAGATGATAGGCGGCGGCGATGCCGGCAATCCCGCCGCCACAGATAACTATGTCAGCTGTGTCAATAATCATGCACCACGTTCCAGTTCGCG
>CAYQYJ010000431.1:0-1444 GCA_964421605.1 uncultured Ardenticatenaceae bacterium
ACCCCGCATCAAGGGATGCTGTTTGATCTGACGCCCGATGACCGCTTTACTGTACCCATTGGCCCGGCTGCCGCGGATGCGGCCCCTGGCGACACCAACACGGGGCAGCTTCAGCTCCCTGATGCCACTTTTGCCGCGGTGATCACTAACACATCCACCGTTTCACATACGTTCAACGTGGCCTTGACGGGTATTTTGCCTGATTGGCTGATTGTCGGCGGCGGCCCTGGACAAACCAGCGCCACGATTACCCTGCCGGCAGGCGGCGTGGGTTCGGTAGGTATTTACATCTCCCCCACCCTTCCCTTGCCCAGTCCAGGCACAAGTTATCCCTTCGACGTGACGGCGACGGCTGTGGACAATCCCGTCCTGACAGAAACGCGCAGTGAACTGTTTATCGTGCCGGCAATTCCGTTCAATTACGTCACCGCCGAACCTGACCTCATTTACGCTTCCCCCGGCATCACCGCCACCTTTAACCTGGCGGTGGAAAATGTGGGCAATGCCGTGGGCGACTTCCCCATCACCGTGACGCTGCCCGTCACTACCTGGACAGGCAGCTACATAAATAGCACGGGGCCGCTGGCTGCCGGCAGCGTCTTTGCGCAGGCGGTCACCTTCATCCCTGTTGGCGCCGTTGCGGGTGAGAATAGAACCATCCGTGTTGACAGCCCGGCGCCCGCTACCGCCTACACGCAATCTACAGCCGTCCAGGTAGCCATTCGCGCGCCAGAAACTGTCTGCGCCTTCGAAGCAACGCAGTTAGCCCCGGCGACAGACCCCGGCCTGGTGGCGGCGCTGGACAACCTGCTGGTCCAACTTGAACTGTGGACAGACCTGGGCGACCTGGGACAGCGGGACAACACCGTGGCGGCCCTTCAGGAAGTAGCCGTGCAGCTTGGTAGTTATGCGGGGTTGACCGTTACCAGCCAACTCACGGCTATTGCCAGCCAGATGAGCGGCCACGCCGATCCCGGCGATCTGGCTGCGGATCGTGTTATCCTGGGTGATATTCTCTGCCAGGAATTGCCGCCCGTCCTGTCTCTGCTGGCTGCCTACAACCCAGCCATGTCCGTCTTCCCCACTGTGCTGGCGACACTGCCTGGACGCACCGTGACCACCACCTTGACCATCATCAACTACGGCGACGCTCCGACCACAGCTGAATTTAGTCTGGCGGATGTTCCGGCGGGCTGGAGCGTGATCACGCCGACCCAGGTAAGTTTGTTGCCGGGCGTGGCGCAGCAGGTGGCGCTGCCCGTCACACCGGGCGTACTGGGAACTGGCACGTTTGACGTCACCCTGCATCTGCAAGAAGCGCCTGGTTTGGTCGTTTCCCGCACGGTAGCCGTGCGCGTCGTTTCCGAACTGTTGCGTATTACTGACGTGACCCTGGACCCCAACTTCCTCAACGTCGGTACGGGTACGACGGACGTCACTATTC
>CAYQYJ010000431.1:1544-3640 GCA_964421605.1 uncultured Ardenticatenaceae bacterium
GGCCAGGATTTACAGGTGACCTACGCGCACCAGCCAATACTGGTAGCGCCCGGTTTACCAGACGTGACGGTAACGACGGCCATCACTACCACGCGCACCGACGTGCTCACAGGTACGGTTCCCTTCACGCCTACCCTGAAGTGGGCGCGTTCCACTTTCTCGGTGCAAGGTACGTACAATCAGGTTATCAATATGCCGGCAGTCGCCGACATCAACCTGGACGGCACGCCCGATGTTATCTTCACTACCTATCGCAATGACCAATATGGCGGCGACGGTATCTTGCGCGTCATCAGCGGCGACGACGGCAGCGAAATCTTCAGCATTACGGCTTATCGCGTGGCCCCACTTTCCAGCGTGCTTATTGTAGACCTGGAAAACGACGGCATCCCTGAAATTGTAGCTGAACGGGACGCAGGCGGTTATTACGCTTTTAGCAACACGGGTGGCCTCAAATACACCAGCGCTGCTTTTGCCAATCCGCAGTTTGGCAGTACGCCCGCCGTGACCGATCTAAACAACGATGGCCTGCCGGAAATTGTGGTAGGCCGCTACGCGCTTAACAACAGTTTGAGTGTGGTCACCGACCTGGGCGGCGGCAGCGGGCCTGGCGGCGGTTCTGAACCATTGATGACGGGCATTGTCGCCGACGTCAATCTGGATGGACTGCCAGAAGTAGTGGTGGCTAACACCATTTACTATGGCAGCGGCGGCATCATGGCTCAAAACGCGGCGCTGCCCACCTATGGCGTGACAAACGGCGTCGGCAATTTCGATTCCGACCCTGAACCGGAATTTGTCCTGGTCTATGCCGACCCGGACTACTCCCCCCCCTTCAATGGCGGCAACAACAGCCAGGTGTATCTCCTCGACCACCAGATGAACGTACTCTGGGGGCCAGTGGTGATCCCCAAGAGCACCGGCGCGGCAGCAGGCGGCAACGGCGGCCCGCCCACCGTGGCTGACTTCGATGGAGATGGCCTGCCCGAAATCGGCATCGCCGGCCACAGCAACTACGCCGTGATTGATACGGACGGCAGCATTTTGTGGCTGGACGTTACCCAAGACTACTCTTCTGGCTTTACTGGCTCCTCGGTCTTTGACTTCCAGGGCGACGGGCGTTCCGAAGTGGTATATGCGGACGAACGTTACTTGCGCATTTACGACGGGCCGACAGGCGACATTCTGTTCCAGACGCCGCACGCCTCTATTACGGGGTATGAGCTGCCCGTGACGGCAGATGTGGATGGAGACGGGCACGCCGAAATTGTGGCGGCTACCAACAACTTCTTCTGCGGCGTTGTGATCGTCTGCGGCGGCAGCTTTACAGGCATTCGCGTGTATGAGTCGGCCAGCGATACCTGGGCGGGCACACGCCGCATCTGGCACCAACACGCCTACGATGTGGTCAGCGTGGATGACGCGCTGCAAGTGGTTTCTAATCCGACGCCTGTGTGGCTGCTGTACAATACGTTCCGCAGCCAGGCCCCTACCCCCACCCAGGGAAATGCTTTCTTTGTAGATATCCAACACAACCTGCCGTTGACAGGGGCGATGCTCATCACGGATACGGTGACGCCTGTGCCTGTGAGCATGTCTGCTGATCAGGTGCATTGGTTGTATGCGCAACAAGACCGCGAAGCGCAGAAGATCAGCCAGCTCACACAGACGCTACTGCCGGCACTACAGCCCGGCGAAGCGCGGGCCATCTCCACTGGTTCGGTGATCGAATTTACGCGCAATAACAACACGACGGTGGTAACGATTCCGCCGTTGTATGTTTCTGCGCCGCATATCATAGCTATTGCGCCCGACGCCCGCAGCGTGACGCCAGGCGCTACGGCTGTGTACACGGTTACCCTGACCAACGCTTTCCCCACCACGCAGACCATTAACCTGGCTGTTTTGGGCGCGCCAGCGGCCTGGATGGCCCTGACCAGCAGCGTTACCCTGGCCAGCGGGGAAACTGTTGATCTGCCGTTGACCGTCAGCGTCCCCGCCGATGCCGGCGTCCAGCCGTATACCCTGCTGGTGCAGGCGCTGCTGGCTGGCGGCGGCGAGGATGTCGCCAGCGCGCTCCTGGATGTGCAGCCAGG
>CAYQYJ010000432.1:0-3634 GCA_964421605.1 uncultured Ardenticatenaceae bacterium
CATGCGCTGCTGCAAAGCCACGAATTCTTCCTGATCGCGCAATTGCAGGTCGTAAATCTGGCGGTATAGACCAGCGTGGGTCAAAAGTTCTTCGTGCGTGCCGCTCTCCGCAATACGGCCTTCGTCCAGTACCAGAATGCAGTCGGCATTCTTCAGCGTCAACAAGCGTTGGGCAATAACAAAGGTCGTTCGTCCTGTCATCAGCACGTTCAGCGCCTGTTGGATGAGATGCTCGGTTTCGGTGTCCACGCTGCTGGTGGAGTCGTCCAGGATCAAAATGCGCGGGTCTGCCAGCAAAGCGCGGGCAATAGCAATGCGCTGCTTCTGCCCGCCGCTGACGGTCACGCCGCGCTCGCCTACGCGAGTTTCATAGCCATCGGGAAACCCCTGGATAAAGTCGTGCGCCCGCGCAGCTTTGGCGGCAGCGACAATTTCCTCCAGGGAAGCCTCTGGTTGACCATAGGCGATATTCTCGGCAATTGTCTGACTAAACAAAAATGGCTCTTGCAGCACAATGCCAATATGCCGGCGCAAACTGTGGGCAGTAACCTCGCGCACATCGCGCCCATCCACCAGCACGCGGCCGTGGCTGGGTTCATAAAAACGCGGGATCAGGTTGGTGATGGTGGATTTGCCCGAACCAGTGGGCCCTATCAGGGCTATTGTCTGGCCGGGCGACACGTGGAAAGAGACATCGTGCAGAATACGCTGGCTGTCGTGATAGCCAAAGCTCACGTGTTCAAAGGTAACCGCGCCCTGAACGCGCTCCAGATCGATCGCGCCAGGACGGTCGCCCACTTCGTTCGGCGTGTCCACAATTTCAAAGACACGGGAAGCGCTGGCGCCGGCGGAAGCCGCCAGGTTAACGAGGAAACCGAGGCGCTGCACAGGACCGCTTAACATGAGTACGTAAGAAATAAGGGCAAAGAGCGAGCCAACGGTGATTTCGCCGGACAGCGCCCGCGGGCCGCCAAACCAGAGCAGCAAGAAGATGCTGGTAGCGACTAGAAAGGTGAAAAAGGGCCAATGGTTGGCCCATTGCAGGATCAGGTCATATCGATCTGATAACCATTGGCTGTTTTCTTTGTCGAATTTTTCTAGTTCGTACGGTTCGCGGGCAAACGCCTTGACGACGCGAATGCCTGTCAGGCTTTCTTGCATCGTCTTGGAGATAGCGCCGACCTGCGCCTGTACGGTGCGGGACATGTTACGCACAATATGACCGAAGCGCAACGTGGAATAGACCAAAACGGGCATGGGCAGCAGGGCCAGCAAGGCTAACTGCCAATTCTCTAAAAACATGGCGACCATCACGCCCAAGAGCATGAGGTTGGTGGCAACCAGACCCATCATGCCCACGCCGATAAAGCGCTCCGTTTCGCCAATGTCGCTGGTGGCGCGACTCATCAGGTCGCCCGTGTGCGCCTGGTCGTGGAAGGCAAAGGGGAGGTTTTGCACCCGATCATAGTATTGGTTGCGCAAATCGTAAGCCACGCGATGGGTGAGCCATTCGCCAAAGAAGAGTTCGCCAAAGCCTGCCACGCCGCGCACCAGGGCAATGGTGAGAATGATGCCGCCGGCTATGAAGAGAGGGCGGGAAATGCCGGCATTCACCCCGCGATCAATGGCATCTTTAATCAACTGCGGCACAAGCAGGTTGAGGAGCGTAGCCGCCAACATACCGCCGTACGCCAGCGTTACCTGTTTCCAATAGGGCCGCAAGTAGCTGAGTAAGCGGCTGTAAATTCCAAGTCGTTTTGTCATAAGCGCCTTCCTCCGTTGCTGAAAAAGGTTGAAGGGTTGTATGGTCGCATTGTAGCATCTATGATGCCGTGCAATTGGACGCGCCCCCACTGTTTACGCTGCTTTTTCCAGGTCATACCCTCTCTTTGGAGCCAATGCCCCGCTCTGTGTCTTTGACTGCTTTTGACTGCGGAATATGCAGCATAACGGGAACCGCGCCATCTGTAAACTGGACTTTCGATCATTTTTCGCCTGGCTGACCTGTGATACAATTTGTGTATATTTGCGTAAACGGCGCGGCTCTGTGGCTGCGCCATTTTGTTTTTTCCGGAAGAAATCGTAATTAAAAGCCCCGCACGTTGCGCCAGTAACATGCGGGGCCGAGATAACCTGGCTGTAGATGCAGCGCCTTCAACACAACTGCGCCCGCCCTTGAGACGCCGGCCTTTGAGACGCCCGTCTCTGAGAGGGGCTGATGCCGGCATCCCCCAACCCACACACCCCTTCCGCCCGATCAACAATCGCCTGATCGTGGTCGCATACGGTAGCCAAAGTGGTAGCCATGCCGCCCAATCGCATGAGTTTATCTCCGGTCATTGTTCGATAATTATCTAACAAAGAACTTGCCCATTTTACCCCCCCCACGTCGCCATGTCAACCACAGATGGAGAAATGGGTGTCAGGCAGAAATTGGCAACAAAAAACGGAGATGCGCCAACAGCGCATCTCCGTTTATACTGTCCGGAAATCTTTAGCGTGCAGCTACAGGCAACCGTGCTGTGCGCTGCTTACGCCGCAAAAGCGATCACTGCACCACATTGATGCAGTCAGAAGCGACCACGCCCGGCACCGTCGGATCATAGAGGAAGGAACAAATCTGCGTCACCGGTGGATTGGTGGGAACGTAGTTGGTACTGAAGGTATTGCTGAAGCAGGCGGGCAGACCCGTCTGCACCACGTTTTGGCTGCTGCCATTGGCGAACGTGAAGCGCACGATCCAGTAGACATTGTTGCTGCCGGCAGATACGCTCAAAACCAGGTTGGGATTGGCAGCCACATCGGTGCTGGCTGAACCACAACCCGCCGTCATGACGGAGACGTTGTCAATCACGGTAACGTCTGGATCAGGGCCGCCGCCCGAATACCCCCAAATGCGAATGCCTGTCAGGGTCTTGTTCGGGTCAAGCCAGGCAGTCACATCAAACTGCTGCCAGGTGGCGGTGGGGAAAATGAGGTCCTCGTAGTAAGTGCCGTCCGAGTACATCAGGTCAACAGCCTGGATAGCCGCTTCCGGCTGGCGGCTCCACAGGGTGATACTGGTGATCTGGTTGCCAGGAATGCCGGCAAAGTCCTGACGAATCCAGTAATTACCAATGTCCGTGGCGCAATAAGAACCGCTCTGGCAACCAGAACTGGTCACAGTCCACTGGTTCCCTGTGGTATACCAGGGAGCCAACGCGCCGCTTTCAAATCCGGGATTCTGCAAGAGTTCGGCGGTAGGGGTGGCCGGGGAAACAGCCTCCGCCCCTAAAAAGGTGACTTCCATCGTGTCCAGGTTGACTACCGTATTGCCGCTGCGGACAATCCGGTCAATTTGGGCGTCAGAGGCGGCAGCCTGCTGGTGTGGCATCGCCACAAACAGAGCAATGGCAAACAGCCCCATAAGAACACAAATCCTTACGAAGTTTTTCATATTTTCCTCCATTTTTGGAAACTACAACGGACGAGAAACGATGCTACCATTATACTCTATTTTACGTTTCGATTTCAACCATTTTTGCCGGCATTTCTCGCAGAATCTCGGATCCGGGTTACAACTTCAAGCGCGGGTCGAGGGCATCCCGCAGACCATCGCCAAAGTAGTTGAATGCCAGCGACGTGATGAAGATGG
>CAYQYJ010000433.1:0-3620 GCA_964421605.1 uncultured Ardenticatenaceae bacterium
TCACTTAGCCCACAATGTGGTAGCGCACAGCCAGCGCGACGGCTTCCGTGCGGCTGGCGACACCTAACTTGGTTAGAATGTGGCTGACATGGGATTTGATGGTGGAGGGGCTGACTACCAGCTTCTCAGCGATTTCGGTGTTATTGAACCCTTCGACCATTAAGGCCAGCACGGCGCGCTCGCGTTCCGTCAGGTCATGACCAGGTTGTGGCGGCTGGGTAGCGGCCTGGACTAACGCCTGGGTGGCTTCTGGCGAGAGTGTGGCGCGACCGGCGTGAGCCGCGCGGATAGCCTGGGACAGTTGATCGGCCGAGACGTCTTTGAGCAGATAGCCAATGGCTCCGGCTTGCAGCGTATTCTGCACCAACTTCTCGTCTTTGAAACTGGTCAACGCAATTACCTGCACCGTCGGAAAGCGCTGGCGGATGGCGCGCGTGGCGGTCACGCCGTCTACATCGGGCATAACCAGGTCCATCAGCACGACGTCGGGCAGGATGCGAGCGCAGAGTTGGATGGCCGCGTCACCGTCAGCCGCCTCGCCAACCAGTTCCAGGTCATCAAAAGCCTTCAAAAAGGTCGCCAACCCACGACGCACCATCGTATGGTCATCAACAAGCATCACGCGAATAGGAGGGGAAAGTGTCATGTGGCCTTCTCTTCCGGGTCTTCTGTCCATCGGATAATAATTTCGGCGCCGTGACCCGGCTGGCTGGCGACCGAAAGCACCGCGCCAATGGCTTCGGCGCGCTCACGCATGATGCTGAGACCGTAGTGGCCAGAGGGTATGTGGGCTGGATTGAAGCCGCGGCCATTATCACGGAGTCGTAATTCTATTGTGCCGGCATCATATTGCAGCGTGATCTCTACCTGACTGGCGCGGGCATGTTTGGCGATGTTCGTCAGTCCTTCCTGACACAGGCGGTAAAGCGCCACCTGTACCTCGGTGGGCAAGGCGCCTTGCTCCCGCAAGGCGCCTTCTCCCGACACGGTCACGATGACGGGGATATCCGTCCGGCCCGTGAAGGCGTCACCCAACTGGCGCATCAGGTCGCCCAATTCACTGTCAATCAAGACTATAGGGCGCAGTTCCGCCAGCAAACCGCGCATCTCAGCCATGGCGCCGCGTGTCAACCGGCGCAAATCTTCCAGCGATCGCCGCGCCTCGTCGGGGCTTCGCTCCCACAGGCGGGGCAAAACCTCGGCGATCAGGCTGGCGGAAAAGAGCGATTGGTTGACCGCATCATGCAGATACTGCGTCAGGCGTTGGCGTTCCTGCAAGGTAGCCAGCTTTTGCGCCTGTTCATACAACTGCGCGTTGACCATGGCAATAGCCGCCTGGTTGGCCATTGTCAGAGCCAGGTTCGCGTGGTGGACTGTGAAGGCGTCTATTTCAGGGTGGGCAATGCCCATCCCGCCGATGACCTGACCCTTTACGGCCAGGGGAACCCACATCCACGACTGTACGCCCTCTAACAACACTGCGGCCTGATCGGTCAGGAGCAGCCGCAGAAACTGCGCCGCCGGATCAGCGCTCCACACATTGGCGATTCGCTGGGGCCGGTGTCCATTCAATAGGGCTACCAGACTCTGCGGCCCGTCTAGCTGGATAGTAAAAGGCATGGCCTTTTCTAACTGCTGCGGGCCGCGCACCGCCAAAGCAACCAGGGTCAAGTTTTCCAGCACAAAAAGTACGGCGTGGGTGTAGTTGATAATCGTGCGCAACTGGTCCAGGATTAATCCTGGCTTAAGTTCCAGGCTGGCGGCCAGTGTTTGTGAAATCTCTAGCAGGGTGGACTGCTCGCGCATGCGAGCCTCCATCTGCGATTGGCGCTCCTGGTTGCTGGCCTGCAAGGCAATCAGAGCCTCCTGAAAATATTCCAGCAGCCGATGTTCCTCAGAATCAGCAGGCCATTGCTGCATAGGAATGACCGGAGGCGCGTCTGGCGCCAGCGTCATCTGGTGGAACAGGCTAGATAACAACGCGTAAAAATTGGAGGAAAGCGGCATAAGATTAGGGTAACAAACGGTTATGCGCCGTGTATCAGGGCAAAGATCCACCTGGCTCAATAGTTGCCATAGGCAACTCATTCACTGCACAGGAAAGATGACATCGGCTTATTCGGGTAGGCTCTTAACAACAGCCCCTTTTGCTTCCTGAATGAGCGTCTGCTTCAATTGCCACAACCGCTCCGTCAAGGAAACGTGATAGATGTGCGGGTACACTATACGCTGCACACCGGGGTCCAGCCGATCCAGGTCAGCCTGGCGTCGCGCGCGCAGGTCGGCAATGGGCGGCGGATCATAGGCTATCTGACCCTGGCGATAGACCGTTAGCAGCAACGGTTCGATTTGGGAAATGGCCGACTGCGGCAGCGCGCGGTACTTATTATGTTCAATCGGATGGCGCAAAATCAAGGGATCCATGGTGCGTAGATCTTCGTCAGCCAACGCCAGCACATCAGCCGTGGCTTGCTGTCGTTGATCATAAATACGCCAGACGCGCTTATTCCCCGGATTGGGGGTTTTGGCTGGCGTCTCCGATATCTTAATTGCCGGCAGCCAACGCCCATCCCCTTCCTGCAACGCCACCAGCTTATAGACGCCGCCTAAGGCTGGACTTCCTAAAGAAGTGATCAGGTTGGTTCCCACGCCAAAGGTAAGTCGCTTCACCAGGGCATCGGCGTCCAGGCCATAGCGCGGCGCTTCCATTTCAATCTGAGCCAGAATTTGCATAATGGTCAGTTCGTCCAGTTGATTAGACAAGACAATCACCGTGTCCGCAAAGCCAGCGGCGTTTAGCATTCTGGCTGCCTGGATACTCAAGTACGCCAGGTCGCCTGAATCCAGACGGATACCGATAGGACGATGACCGCGACGGCGCAATTCCGCAAAGACGCGAATGGCATTGGGGACGCCGCTCTGCAAGGTGTCAATGGTGTCCACCAGGAGTAAGCAGTCGTCAGGGTAGACATCGGCGTAGGCGCGAAACGCTTCCAGTTCACCGCCGCCCAACGCCATGAAGACCTGAACCATGCTGTGGGCGTGCGTTCCCTTCGGCGGAAAGCCGAGGACATGGGACACGCCGACGTTGGAGGTGTAGTGCGCGCCGCCAATTAAGGCGGCGCGCGCGCCAGCGTTACCGCCAAACCCTTGCGCCCGCCGCAAACCAAACTCCAGGATGACCTGACCGCGCCCGCTGGCGCGAATCCGCGACGCTTTGGTGGCGATCAAGGTCTGGTAATTGAGGTGATTGAGCAGCGAAGTTTCCAGAATTTGGGCCATCGCCAGCGGCCCTCTAACGATAGTCAAAGGCACATTGGCATGGACAATACGCCCTTCGGGGATAGCCTCCAGGGTGATGCCGCCAAAATGCCCGTGTTGGCTCAGGTATTGCAGAAAGTCTGACTGGAAGAGGGGCGCGCCCGTTTGCGATGTTTGGGTACGCAGATATTCGATGTCCGTTGGATAAAAGCGAGCGTTTTCCATCCATTGCAGCAGCCATTCCAGACCCGCGTTAACGCAGTAGCCAGCCTGGTGCGCGCCATAGTTGGGGTAGTGACGAAAGAAGTGGTCAAATTGGGCTGTTTTTTCATGCAAGCCATAGCGAAAGTACAACTGAG
>CAYQYJ010000434.1:0-2395 GCA_964421605.1 uncultured Ardenticatenaceae bacterium
GGGGGAAGGGGGCTTTTGCAGAGGGCGAGGGGCGCTGCGCGCCCCTCGCCCTACAGTACCCCTCCCTGGCAACCCAATCAGGGTAGGAGCATGACTACGCAATAGTATTCTTAACGCCCAGGGAAGCGCCTGGCATCTGAAGAGTACGAGGTTATTAAGAAACGCAGTTATGAAAATTGTCGTGACAGGCTCTATTGCCTATGATTATTTGATGTTCTTTCCGGGCAGGTTCACCGATCATTTGCTGCCCGACCATCTGGACAACGTGAACCTCAGCTTCCTGGTGGACTCCATGAAGCGGCAGCGAGGGGGGAATGCGCCAAACATTGGCTACACCCTGGGGCTGCTGCGGGGCAACCCGACGGTTATGGCGACCGCCGGGCAAGATTTTGGCGAGTATCGCACCTGGCTAGAAAAACACGGCGTGAATACGTCGGGCATTGTGGAAATTGAGGAGGAGTATTGCGCCTCGTTTTTCGTGAGCACCGACGAAAATCAGAACCAGATCGCCAGCTTTTACACCGGGGCCATGGCTTACGCCAACAAACTGACGTTTGCCCAATATGCGCCGGATGCGGAACTGGTCATTATCTCCCCCAACGATCCGGCGGCGATGCGCAATTACGTGCAGGAGTGCAAAACATTGGGGATTGCGTATATTTACGACCCCAGCCAGCAGACAGTGCGCCTGTCGGCGGAAGATTTGCGCGAGGGGGTGGCGGGCTGCCGCCTGTTGACGACCAATGAGTATGAGTTCAACCTGATTCAGGAGAAAACGGGCCTGGATAAGGAAGACGTGCTGCAACTGGCGGGCGGTCTGCTGATCACGCATGGCAAGCAAGGCTCCACGATTTACATGGACGGACAGGCTTATGAGATTCCGGCTGTGCCGCCGATGGGCGTGACCGAGCCGACGGGGGCGGGGGATGCGTTCCGCGGCGGCTTGATGCGGGGGATGCAGTTGGGGCTGCCGTGGGACGTGAGCGGGCGCATGGGGGCGTTGGCGGCGACGTATGTGCTGGAGAATTTCGGCACGCAAAGCCATCGCTTCACGCCTGAGGAGTTTGTGACCCGCTACCGGCGCTATTTTGATGACAACGGCGCGTTAGACGCGCTGCTTGAATGACCAGGGGGCGATTTGGGAAAATCGCCCTACTTTTTAGAGGAGTTTTGAAACTGTCATGGAATTCGACATTAAGAATGTAGAGCTGGCCCCTGGGGGGCGACATCGTATTGATTGGGCGGAGCAGGAGATGCCTGTGCTGCGCGGCATCCGGCAGAAGTTTGCCCAGGAGAAACCGCTGCACGGGATTCGCGTCTCCGCCTGCCTGCACGTGACTACAGAAACGGCTAACCTGATGGCGACGTTGCAGCAGGGGGGCGCGGACGTGGTGTTGTGCGCCAGCAATCCGCTGAGTACCCAAGACGACGTGGCGGCGGCGCTGGTGACCCATTATGAAATCCCGGTCTTTGCCATTAAGGGCGAGGATAACGCCACGTATTACAAACATCTGCAAGCCGGACTGGACCACCGCCCGCACATCACCATGGATGATGGGGCGGATCTGGTGAGCGAGCTGCACAAGAACCGACGCGAACTGCTGAGCGGCATGGTGGGCGGCACGGAGGAGACGACGACGGGCGTGATCCGGCTGCGGGCTATGTCTAAGAGCGGGGAGTTGATGTTCCCCGTGATTGCGGTGAACGACGCCATGACCAAGCATATGTTTGACAACCGGTATGGCACGGGGCAGTCTACGCTGGATGGGGTGATCCGGGCGACGAATTATTTGATTGCCGGCAAGACCGTGGTCATCGCCGGTTATGGGTGGTGCAGCCGCGGCATCGCCATGCGCGCCAAAGGGCTGGGCGGCAACGTGATTATCACGGAGATTGATCCGCTGAAGGCGTTGGAAGCGGTGATGGATGGCTTCCGTGTCATGCCCATGATAGAGGCGGCGCCGATTGGCGACATATTTATCACGGCGACGGGGGACATCAACGTGCTGGATAGGAAACACTTCGCGGTGATGAAGGATGGGGCGTTGGTGGCTAATTCCGGCCATTTCAACGTGGAAATCAATATCCCCGCTCTGGAAAAACTGGGCGGCGAGCCGCGCCGCGTGCGTCCTTTTGTGGACCAATACACACTGGGCGATGGGCGCAAAATCAACCTGTTGGGCGAAGGGCGGCTGATTAACCTGGCGGCCGCGGAAGGGCATCCCGCTTCGGTGATGGACATGAGTTTCGCCAACCAGGCGTTGAGCGCGGTGTACATGGTGCAAAACGCAGCCACGCTGGGGCGGTCGGTGCATTCGGTGCCGGAAGCGGTAGACCACGAGATCGCGCGCATCAAGCTGGCGGCGATGGGCATTCACATTGACGTGCTGACGGC
>CAYQYJ010000434.1:2495-3593 GCA_964421605.1 uncultured Ardenticatenaceae bacterium
AGAGGGAAGAAGGTAGAGGGGGATGTATGGTTAGTTATTTTAGCTGCGCATGAAACCTCGTGATTGGCATCCTACGGCGCGCATCGGGCGCGTGGGCGCGGCTCGCGTTTTTTCCAACGTCGTCAGCCCCCCCGTGCTGTTTGCCGTCATCGGCATGGCCCTGGCTCTGTACGCGCTGCCCTCGTGGCGCGGCCTGCTATGGGGCGTCGTCTACGGTCTGCTAGTGTCGTTAGCCCCTATTTTGTTCGTGCTTTACCTGCTGCGCACCGGGCGCATCGCCGAACTGCACATGAGCAACACCAGTGAACGCCATCTGCCCTACCTGGTGAGCATCCTGTGCGCCGCTTTGGTGCTGCTGTTAAGCTGGCTGTTCCGCGGCCCAGAACTGCTGCGTTGCCTGGCCTGGTTTAACATCATCGAACTGGCGGCATTGAGCATCATCAACATTTACTGGCTGATCAGCATTCACGCTACGGCTACGGCCTCCACCGTGTTGATTGCCTGGCTCGTCTTTGGGGCCTGGACGTTAGCGATTACGCTGCCGCTGCTGATCCTGGTCAGTGGGGTGCGCCTGTTCCTGAAAAGACATACGCCGGCCCAGATTATGGGCGGCATTTTCCTGGGAACCGCCACCGTCTTCAGCCTGACCCTGTTCGGCTGCTTCATCTGATTCCCCCTCATGTTTGAACAAGACCGTGTCATCGTTCGTTTACAACAGCGCGTCCGCGGCGAGGCGGAGATTGTGGCTTGCTTCCTGGCTGGCTCGTATGGACGGCGCACGCAAGACGAGTATTCTGACCTGGACATTGCGCTTGTTTTTGGCAGCGCGGCGGCGCGGGATGATGCCTATGCGAAACGGGTGGAATTTGTGCGGTCGGTGTTGCCGTATGTGCCGGCAAAGTCGTTCGACGCCGACCACGTCCGCCCATACTTTCACATCTGCCTGTACAGCAATGGCACGAAGGCGGATTTCCGCTATGAGACGGTGGATGCCCTGCAGCCAAACCCCTGGGATCGGGAAATTAACATCCTGAAGGACACGGATGAGTGGGCGGCGCAGTATCAGGCAGCGTGTGCGCGGCTGCCTTTGCCGCAGCC
>CAYQYJ010000435.1:0-3585 GCA_964421605.1 uncultured Ardenticatenaceae bacterium
AGCCGGAAATTTCCACACAAACTGTCCATCGGCAGCCGTCAGCGCGTACAGGTTGTTGTCGTAAGCGCCTACCAGCACCAGATTAGGCGTAACCAGCGGCGCGGCGCGAATTTCGTCTTCGCATTTGAACTTCCAGATGGGTTGGATGCCTGTAGGCGCGGGGCGATCTGAGCGGGCGACTGCCCGATTAGCCAGCGCCAGCCCGTTATCCACCGGTGAAGCGCCCGGCGTTGACGACTCCATCAAACCATACAACGCTTCCTGCAAAGCCATGGCGTTGGCGTATCGCTCTTCCACATTGTAAGAGAGGCAGCGCAAAATGATGGCTTCAAACCGCTCCGTCACGGTGGCGTTAACTGCCCTGATGGGGCGCTCGCTAAAAGAAAAGGGCACCTCCATGCGCGGGTCTTGCTTTGTCAGCAAGTGGTGCAGCGTGGCCCCCAAGGCATAGATGTCGCCAGCCGGACTGGATTCGCCGCGATATTGTTCGGGCGGCGAATACCCTTCCGTGCCCATCATGGTGTGCTTCTCATCGCTCTGGAAGACTTTGGCAATGTTAAAATCAATGATGTGAATGCGATCGTGCACATCCAGCATCAGGTTAGACGGTTTCAAGTCACGAAAGACAACGGGCTGCGGCTTGTGGCTATGTAGATAAGCCAATACTTCACAAATTTGCCAGGCCCATTTCACCACCGTCTCCTGATCCAGCAATTTGTTCGACTCTGACAAGAGCGCGTCCAGGTCTTTGCCGCGAATAAACTCCAGCACCAGGTAGCTGCGTTCCCCCTGCGTGAAGTAGTCGTAGACGTCAGGGATAGCCGGATGTTCCAACGTTGCCAGGATGCTGGCTTCACGTTCAAAGGATTTGACGGTGATGTCGCGCAGCGCGGGGTCTGTGGCCAGGTTGACCATCTCTTTGATGGCGCAAAGGCGAGTGACGTTGGCAAAGCGCATGTCGCGGGCTTTGTAAACAGAACTGAAACCCCCCACACCGAGAACGCCGATGATCTCATAACGTTCTTGCAGCAGATCGCCAGGCTTAAGCTGGCTGTGCCGGCCTTGCCTGGTTCTGCGCTCTAGCAGTCTGCTCTTCAATTGCCTGGTGGTCAATCCGCCCATATTTGCAACAGTTGCGGCGCAGGGCCAGTTGATGGGTGTAACTCGCGGTACTTAATGTGTAGGGCGCACCTTTCGGCTGATCTCAGTCGAGCCGTTCACGGTGAAGCCACAGCCTATTGCTTCGACAGGCTCAGAGCTTGCCCTGAACCTGTTGAAGGGACGGGCGCTGAGCTTGTCGCAGCAAGGAATGAAAGTGGTGTGCCGTTGCAGCCCGATTTTCCAAAATCGCCCTACTATTTGCGAACGAGAGGTCGGGCATGGATGCCCAACCTACGCAGTAACGAGCCTTTATTATAAGATGGTTGATAAATCTAGCAATGGGCTTAAAGTCTCGCCCTACGGTATAATCGCTCTGACGATCAGTGCAAGTGCTGCTGTTAGAAACCGGGGTTTGGGAAAAATCGGTTTCTGAGGCTGGAAAGGATTCTGTCATGACGCCCGAACAAATCGAAATTGCCCTGGAGCGTATCCTGCCGCGCGTGACCAAACCAGGTCGCTACACGGGCGGCGAATATAACCAGGTGGTCAAAGATTGGCAAACGGTTGATTATAAAGTCGCCCTGGCATTCCCTGACATTTATGACCTGGGTATGTCCAATCTGGGTCTGATGATCTTGTATGACATCATTAATAAGCATCGCAACCTGTTGGCGGAACGGGTCTATACCCCCTGGGTGGATATGGAAGCGGAGATGCGGGCGCGGCGGCTGCCGTTGTACTCGCTGGAAACGAAACACGCCATCCGCGACTTTGACATGCTGGGCATCAGCCTGCCTTATGAACAGCTTTTCACGAATACGCTGAATCTGCTGGACCTGGCGGGGCTGCCGGTGCGCTCACTGGATCGGGATAACACCTATCCCCTGGTGGTGGCTGGAGGACACGCCTGTTATAACCCGGAGCCGATGGCGCCTTTCATTGACGTGTTTGTGATTGGCGAGGGGGAGGAAGCGATATTGCGCCTCATTGGGGTGATGCGCGCGGCGCGCCATCTGGATCGAGAGTCGCAACTGCGCCACATTGCCCAAATCGAGGGGTGCTACGTGCCCCGTTTCTATGAAGTGGATTATCATGAGGACGGCACGGTGGCGCGCATTTATCCTACTGTGCCAGAAGCGCCGGCAAAGGTGCTGAAAACGATTGTGCCCGTGATGCCGCCGCCGGTGACGGATTTCATCGTGCCTTTTATTGAAACGGTGCATAACCGCGCGCCGATTGAGATCATGCGGGGGTGTACGCGCGGGTGTCGTTTTTGCCATGCCGGCATGATCACCCGCCCCGTGCGCGAACGTCCTGTGGCTGAAATCCTGGACGCCATGGAAGCCATCCTGGAAAAGACAGGCTACGAAGAAATCGCCCTGCTCTCACTCTCTTCCAGCGACTACACCCACGTGTTGGAACTGACAGAACGCATCCAGCAGCGCTTTGGTCACCTGGGCCTGACCATCTCGCTGCCCTCGCTGCGCATCGAAACCGTCTCCACGCAACTGATGGACAACCTGGGAGACAGCAAGCGCGGCGGCTTTACGCTGGCGCCGGAAGCCGCCACGGAGCGGATGCGCAATATCATCAACAAATACGTCACCCACGCCGAACTGCTAGAAACAGCGCGGGAGATTTATCGGCGCAATTGGCGCACTATCAAGTTGTACTTCATGATTGGGCATCCCCAAGAGACCCTGGCTGACGTCCAGGCTATTGCGGACCTGTCGAGAGCCGTGCTGGCGGAAGGGCAGAAAATTCATGGTCGCAAAGCCAGTTTGAACGTTGGCGTCAGCACGTTTATTCCCAAGCCCCATACGCCGTTCCAGTGGGAACCCATGGACACGATGGCGCAAATTGACGCTAAACTGGCGCTGCTGCGCCGCGAAATGCGCCACGCCAATCTGCGCCTGCGCTGGAACGACCCGCAGGAGTCGCTGTTTGAGGGGTATCTGAGCCGCGGCGACAGGCGGGTGGCGGAGGCGGTGGAACATGCCTGGCGTCATGGGGCCGTGTTTGACGCCTGGATGGATCGCTTCAATCGGGAAGCGTGGGAAAACGCTTTTGCTGCCCTGGGGCTGGACGCAAATTTCTACACCCACCGCCCGCGACGCATTGACGAAATATTCCCCTGGGAGCACATAGATGTGGCGGTGACGCGCCGCTTCTTGACGCAGGATTACCTGATGAGCCGCGAGGGCGAGACGCGGATTGATTGCCGCGATCAATGTTTCGCCTGCGGCATTTTGCCTAAACTGAAAGAGTTGCGCCGCGAAACGCCAGCGGAAGCGTGGGAATGCCCGCCCGTCAGCAAAATTTCCGACCGCCAACGGCAGCGAGCGGCTTTTGTGCCCGTGCCGGCAATCAGCCACGTCCCGGTTGTCGAGTGAAACCTGATTTTTATGGGCAGTTTTTGGCGCGGTAGCGCTGCACTTAATCGTGGTGGGTGTCAGCCCCGCCTCTGGCGGGGCTGACACCCAT
>CAYQYJ010000436.1:0-300 GCA_964421605.1 uncultured Ardenticatenaceae bacterium
GTAGGGCTTCATGATTTGTTGTTCGTGGGCATCTTCAGCAATGAAGTAGCCGTGGGTGAGGAGGATGTCCGGGGGGGCGGTGGTTTCGTGGGTCATTGGGAGAAAATGGTTAATTGGTGAATTTGTGAATGGGTGAATGGTTAACGGGCGTCGCGGCGTCTCGCGCTAGTAGGCGTCATGCCCGCCGCAGGCGGGCATGACGCCGATTATATGGGCCATTGGGGGCGGCGGTGGCGTGCGCCCGCAGTGGTGGGAGGGTTAGCGGAGGGGGGGGAAAGGGAACCATAGGGGTATTCGGGG
>CAYQYJ010000436.1:310-3583 GCA_964421605.1 uncultured Ardenticatenaceae bacterium
AATTGGTGAATTGGTGAATTTGTTAATGGGTTAATGGTTAACGGGCTGCGCGGCGTCTCGCGCTAACCGGCGTCTTGCCCGCCGCAGGCGGGCATGACGCCTGTTATATGGGCAATTGGGGCGCATACGCGCCCCCAATTGCCCGTGATGGGGGGCGGCGGTGGCGTGCGCCCGCAGCGGTGGCAGGGTGGTGGGGAAAGGGAACCATAGGGCTATGCCTGGGGGGTGGGGGTGGCGGCGGCGTCCATGTCCATACCGGGTGGGAGTTCTTTGACGCCCTGGTGAGGGAGTTGGGCCAGTTGTTCCAGGCGGCGGCGGGCCAGGGGCAGGGTGGCGGCGTGGTAGAGCATGGCGGCGGTCTGGCGCAGGTGGCGGGGACGCAGGCGGGCCGGCTGCCGCCGCAGTTGTTTCAGGGCGCGCCATGCCTTGCGAGAGCGGTACTCCTTGTGCAAAACGGTGTGGAGTTGGCGGTAGAATTCGGTGGCGAAGGGCCCTTCGTATAGCATTTCCAGGTCATGGGAATCTACCCAGTTTTGCTTGACGCCCAACTCGCTTTTGACGCGCTCGTGGAAGCTGGTGCCAGGCAGAGGGTAGGAGACGGACATGCCAATGTCGTCCGGCTGGCAGTCCCGTACCATTTGCAGCGTCTGCTCAATGTCCTGGCGGGTTTCGCCCGGGTAGCCAAACTGTAAGAAGAAGCCTATCCTGAAACCAGCCTGGTGGACGCGGGCGCTGGCTTCGTGGATTTGGGCAATGGTGGTACCCTTTTCCATGGCGTTCAAGATTTTCTGAGAGCCGGATTCGGCGCCAATCCAGACAATGTCGCAGCCTGCCTGCGCCAGGGCGTGAATGGTATCGCCGCGCAACAGCAGATCGGCGCGGCTGAGACATTTGAAAGGCGTCTGGGTGCCAGCGGCGGCAACTAACGCGCCAAACTGCTCCAGCCAACCGGGTTTGAGACCCAGAATGTCGTCGGCAAACCAGATGTAGTCGGGCTGGTAAGTTTCTTTGAGCCATTGCAGTTCGGCGGCAACATTCTGCGGGCTGCGGCTGTGGTAGCGCTGCCCCCAAATAGGTTTGGCGCACCAGTTGCAATGGTAGGGACAACCGCGCGTGGTGACCATGTTCATGGCGTAGTAGCCGTGCTTTTCCAGCCAGATGGCGCGGTAGCGGGGCACATCTACCAGGTCCCAGGCGGGGAAGGGCAGGTCATCCAGGGCTTTTATGTCTGGGCGGCGCGGGTTTTGCTGGAAGACGCCGTCTTGACCGTAAGCCAGGCCGGGGATTTGAGAGAGCGGTTGGCGGTTGATGTCATTTAAGCTGTCCAGGAGTTCGGCTAACGTCAGTTCACCTTCGCCGATGAGGACGTAGTCGGCGCCTTGCTGCCAGTAGGCGGCGGCGTGGTCGGTGGCGTCGGAGCCGCAAACGATGACGGGGATGCCGCGCTGCCGCGCCATGCCAATCATGGTGAAGGCGGCTTGCCTCATGCGCAGCAGGCACATTTTGGAGAGGTAGTTGAAGTTGTCCTCATAGAGGATGGCATAGTCAGGCTTTTCCTGATCGAGGGCGGCGGCCCATTCGGTTTCGGATTCCGCCAGCATGGCGTCGAAGAGGGCGACCTGGCAGCCGCGCTGGCGCATAAAGCTGGCGGCGTACAATGTGCCTAACGGCGGATAGGGCTGCATGGCGGCCCAGAGTTTGGGGTCGAAACGAAGATAATAGGCCTGGCCGAAAAGTAAGCGAGTCATGTTTTGTTATTGAGCCGCTGGCGGTAGGCGGCCATGATGCGTTGGCTGTGGTCGTGGAAGTGACCTTTGCACCAGTCGGCGGTGAAGTTGGCTTCGGTGTGTTGGTCGGTCAACTGGCGAAAGCGGCGGATTTTGCGCTGCATCTCCCATTTTTCCAGGGCGCTGCCGGCAGGGGTGCGCAGGGCGCTTTCAATGAGGCGGGGAAGCCGGCCCGGCGACGCGGTGGGGAGGATAGGGTATAGATTATCCGGCAGCCCGGCCGCATTGGGTAGGAAATTCATAGTCCATTGGTTTGATTGGCGCAGTTGGTGGTAAGTTTCCAGACCAGCCAAAGGCACCATTTGCACAATCTCGCGGGCATTGTACAGCGTGGGCGGAAAGGCGAGGGCGCGTTCGCTGAGGATGAAATTGGGGCATAGCTCAAGCTGGTGGCGGCGGCGGGCCAGGCGCACGACGAGAATAACACAGGCGCGCGCCAGCCAGACGCGGTCATTGGCGGTGACGATGAGGTAATCTACATCGGCGTTGGCGTCGGCGTTGTTGACGGCCAGGGAACCGGTGACGGCGACCATGCGCACAAAGGGGAGACGGGCGATGAGGCGGCCGTAGTAGATGGCGAGCGGCCATAGGGCGGCGGCAATTTCGGCGCGCTGCTGCCGCGTGGTCACGATAGTTTCGCGTCCCGGCAAGGCGAAATAATCTTGCTGGCGGCTGAGGCGTTGGGGCACCAGGTAACCGTTACTGAGCAGGTGTTTGATGGTAGATGCCGGCGCTTCTAATTCCAACAAATACCGATGTACCTCGTCGGCGCGCAGCGGGTAGTCAAAAACGTCGGCGTAGGCCACGGTGCGGACAATGGCCTCTATGAGGCTGGCATCTGGCGAGTGCTGCGGCGCTGTTAGATCTGGCGACACATTGGTTCTCCACTGTATGAAATTTCACCGCAAAGACGCTATGGATTTCACCGCAAAGACGCGAAGAGAAGGCGGGGAATCCTGGCATTCTATGGAGCCGGGCAGACGTCGGCGGCGGTCAGGGATGGGTTGCCGTAGCCCAGATTTTCCAGGACGCCGGTGGGCTGCGGCAGGGGGCTGAGAAAGCCGGTTACAGCGGCGCAGGCGGCGGTTATGTCCTGGTTAGTTTCCCAGGTGCGAATCATGAGGCTGACGGCTTCGGTCAGCGGCGCGCCGGGGTAAACGAGCTGCAGCCAGCCATCCCAATCGGTGGCCTGCAACAGGTCGCCCTGGCGCAGGGCAATCAGGGCTAATCGAAAAGCGGCGAAGATGCGGCTGTCGTCATAGCTGTTGCCGTCCCCCACGAAGGCGGGTGCGTCTATCAGGGTTTTGTCTTCTATCACGCTCAAGTAGAGGTCAACTGCCTGCTCGATATTGCCGGCAGCCAGGGCTTCATTGCCGGCATAGAGACGGTGATGGCGGTAGTTGGTCTCGTCCCAGGTCATTTCCGCCAGCGCCATGTGCGCGCCGTTCCAGCGCCAGACCTCGGTGTATGTCCGGTGAATGCCGGC
>CAYQYJ010000437.1:0-3580 GCA_964421605.1 uncultured Ardenticatenaceae bacterium
GGGGCGCGATTTTGGAAAATCACGCTACAAATGGGGAGCCTGACGGGGAGTAGGCTGCCCCCTCTGCGGTTGAGGAACGAAGTTCCTTTGAGGAACTTCGTTCCTGGCATGACATCAAAAACAGACCGTTACTTGAAACTATCCAGGGCCGGAGATTTTGCGCTCATTCTGGCGCGCCGGCGGCGATCCAGGCGGTGATGGCTTCGATTTCGTCGTCGAGCATCTGCCCAAAGTGGGGGGCGGTTTCTGTCTGGCGCTGCAAGAGCAGGCTGCCAACAGCGTCGCCAGGAATGATTGCCGGACCATTTTGGCCTCCAGTTAAAATGCCGGCATAGCTGCTCAAATCCAGTCCCCCTTCTGCTTCTGGGCCACTGTGACAGATAGTGCAGCGACCATCAAACACCGCCTTGAACATGCCTGTGTACGTCTGGGGCAGCGCGTCCGACAGGTACGGGCTGGTGTTCTGCAGGATGTACGCCTGCCGCGCCAGCACCGGCTGCAGTTCCGGCGCGCGAAAACCCGCGTACTGCCACTCATTGGCATGGCAGGCTACGTTGCCACAGAAGGAGCCATCGGCTGCCGGCTTATCTTGTAGAGCGGTGTAATCCACGTCGGGTGAGTTGGGACGGTGGCAGATGGCGCAAGATTGGTCAATGGTCTGCCCATGCAGGCTGATCCAGTTGGAGTGTGTGTGGGAAGGTGGCTCCGGGCCGCGAGCGATTTCCAGGGTGGTTACCAGTTCAAATCCATCGTTGCGCTCTGGAATGGAATGGCACAGATTACATTCCAGCCGGATAGAGTCGCCCGCGCCGGTCAGGTGTTTGCCATCATGACAGCGAAAACAGCCAGGAAAGTCTTTGTGCCCCAGGTTGTCGGGGTGCGTCTCCCAATCAATTTTTTGCTCTGGGAAAACGCTCTGGCTGTAAATGTCCTGCAGAGTCGCCACCGCCTGTTGAATCTGTTCTGACTGCGCCGCGGCCACGTCGGGGAAATTGCCGGCATAATAAGTCGCCAGGGAGTTAAAAGCGGTCATAGCCGCTTCTGTCGTGTCGTAACTCTGGCGCAGCAGGGCAACTGCCTGCTGCCGTACAAAAGGCAGGTCGGCAGAAATGAGGTGTTTCTTGATGGCCTGGTCAACGGCTTCCTCTGGCGTCGGAACGGCATGTGTCACGCGATTGTGACAGGTGATGCAGTCCATGCGCTCCAGGTATTTGCCGGCTACGTCTTCAGGACCGAAATCGGCGGCAATGTCGTAGTATTCGGTGACGTCGCCATTTTCTTCCACGACGCGCACGTAGGGAATTTGCTGTTCCAGGGCATCCGTGGCCAGGAAGTAGACTTCATTCTCAATATGCCAATGAATGCCACGCCCTAACCCTTCGCGCTGCGTGCCGCCGCCCGTTTTCAAGATGAGGAAAATGCTCTCTGGCGTATTGGCCGCATCATCCTCGTAATGACGAATTTCGCGCAGGCTGTCGTCAGAGAATTTCTGGGGGAAGTGGCAGCGTTCGCAAGAGTCGGTCGCGGGACGCATCTCGTGGGCGTAGATAGGAAACTCGTAATCTTCTGTCACCGTCTTGATCACGTGGCGCAAATCGCCCGCTTTGCGGGTAAACTGCGTGGTGAACTGGTCTCGCCCCAGATGGCATTCGACGCATTGCACGCGGGCATGGGGTGAGCGTAGATACGAGTTGTATTCGGGCGGCATGGTATGGCAGGAAGCGCCGCAAAAAGCCGGGGAATTGGTGTAAGCCCAGGCCTCGACGCTGCCGTAGATAGCCAGGGCGGTCACCAGCCCCAGAATGGCAAAAGGCAAAATACGCACCCAGCGCGAACTGCCGGGAGGAGGGAAGAAAAAGTTTTTGATGCCTCGGAGTAGTTTACGCATAGGGCTGTCTCCTTTAGGGTGTGGCCGTGGGTGCGGGCGTGGCCGCCGGCTCAGGGGTGGGTTCAGGCGTGGGCGTGGGCGGCAGGTGGTAACCCTGGGCGGCTTCAGCCAGCGTGGCGATGTCTTGGGCGGCGGCGTATTCGCCATTGTGGCAGTGCTGGCAGGCGTATTGGAGCGTCAGGTAGGGAGCGACGGAGGCGCCATCGTCGCTGAACTGCGGCGCGTTAGGGTCGGTGTTGATGGCAAATTGATGGGAGCGCACGTCCCCTTGCCACAAATCAGGGTTTGCCTGGGCAAAGCGCCCCATGGGCGGCATGTGACAATCTATGCAATCCACTCCCAGATGTTTACGCACCTTTTGCGTTTCATTTTGCCAGTGGCAGTTTTCACACGTCTGGCGAATGCCCTGGGTGGGGTTGAGGTTAGCGTCGGCATATTGGGAACTGGCGTGGGGATCATGGCAGGTTATGCAATCCAGGGCAAAGTGTTTGGAGTTATACAGTTCAGTGAACTCCTGCCCGCCAACGGTAAAACCGTCGTGGGCTTGCATTTGCACCAGGCTGCCCTGCTGGTGGCAGTGGCCACACAACTGCGGGGAGCGGTCCACCACCAGGCGCACGCCATAGGGGTCAGCCGCGTGGCCGCTGCCTGCCCCGTGACAGGCTTCGCATTGAATGCCGGCAAACGCCCACGTACCCACCAATCCTTCCTTATTATCTTGATGCCCCTGGGCGCGGAAACCGGTGGTGTGGCATTGGCCGCAATCCATGATCACCGTTTCGCCCGGATGGTACGAAACCCAGGCGGCGTCACTGTCCAGGTCAGGATTCGCCAGGTTATACTGCGTCGTCTCCTCTGCCTGCCCCGTTATCAGATAACCGTTCTGGTCCACAAAAAGGGCTTTCCAGCGGTAGCCGCCAATCACATAGCTAATGTCGTCCCATTCGTAGCCAGCGGGCGGCTGCGGCACGCCGCCGGTCACGTCATCATAAGCAAAAGCGGGGGGCTGGCCGGCTTCGATTTTGGACATGATTTGCGGATGTCCGGAAAGATTAAAACGGGCCAATTCCGCCTCATGGCACTGCCCGCACTTGTCTGAACCCACGTAAGTCTGGCTGGCCGTGGCGTCTGCGCCGGCTGGGCCCACCGGCCCCATGGGGCCCGGCGCCCCGGCTGGGCCCACCGGGCCCGCCGGGCCTTCAACGCCGCGGCAGCCCAGCAACCATAGACAGACCAGGCTACCTGTGATCCACAAGCAAAAAGAGCGACGAAACATCTATGACCTCCTGGTATGAAATTGTGGGCGCGATGAGGCGGCGATGTAAATAAGATGATGTGCCGGGGTTGCCGGCAAAGCATCTAAAAAACGGGGTAACTATTCACCCCCGCTCCCTGAGCCTGTCGAAGGGAGCCTGTTGAAGGGAACCGGTTTCGACAAGCTCAACCTACGGGGGGAGTGAACGGTTACGAAACAGGCAACCACGCGACTGTTGCCCGTATGAATGAATATAAGCAACCCATTATGATCAAACAGCGACAATTGTCACGCAATTGGGGGTCAAATGTCATTTTTTAATGTGTTGCAGGTGAATTGACTGAATTGACCACATAATCGTGGTGGGTGTCAGCCCCGCCTGCGGCGGGGCTGACACCCATTTTTATGGGCAATTTTGGGCGCGTCTGCGCCCAAAA
>CAYQYJ010000438.1:0-3577 GCA_964421605.1 uncultured Ardenticatenaceae bacterium
CACCCGGGTGGAGGGGGCTTTGCGGCGTGGGGGCGGGGCGCACAGCCCCCCTCGCCCTACATTACCCCTTCCCTGGCAATAGGGGCGCAGCTTGTATGCGCCCTTTTTTTATGCCGGCAGGGACTTAGCCTGCCAGACGGCGCAGGTTATTTTTCGGGGGTTGCGTTATTGCCGGCATCCGGTAAGATCGGAGCATCATGCGAGATTCAGTAGATCCAAAATCTGCCACGAATGACACGAATTTTACGAATTAGATGCCTTTTTTCGGGTAATTCGTAAAATTCGTGGCGAAAAAGCGTGTCTGCCTACAGACGGGCGATAAAGAGAAGGAGACCCCATGCGTACGAGAACCCTTGCGGCAATCAGGCCATTCCCCTGGTCGCTTTTCCTGCTGGCTTTCCTGAGCCTGGCTATTATTGGCTGCGGCGATAAGACCTACATCGAGACCTTTGACTCCCTGGGCAGTTGGGGGCACGGCGACAACACCGACGTCACGGGCGAGGTGGCTAATGGCGTGTATGAAATGTACGTCAAGGCTGACTCTGGTTTGTTTTGGTCCACTGCCGGCAAAGAAGAACTGGGCGTCGGAACCTACGAACTGGAAACGACCCAGATTGAAGGGCCGCTGGACAATGGGTATGGCTTGATGTTCCGCGTAGACGGCGAAGCCAACGACTTTCTGCTGTTCGAGATAAGCAGCGACGGTTTTGTCTGGATTGGCTGGTGCGAAAATGGCTGCGAAGACGAAGCGCTGCCCCTGGTAGACGAAGGCTGGTTTGAATCCAAAGCCATCCGCGAAGACCTGAACGTCACCAACAACCTGCGCGTGGTATACGACGACAGCGAAATGGTCTTTTCCGTCAATGGTCAAGAAGTCGGGCGCGTGCCCAACAGCGACGTGGGGGACAAAATTGCCAGCGGCGATGTGGGGCTGCTGGTGGAAACGTTGGGCCAGAGCGGCGTGCGCGTGGCTTTCGACAACTTCCGCTACATGCCCCTGGCTGAAGAGGAGTAAAGAAACATGGCTGTTAAATCCCACACCCCAACCCAATCCGGCAACAGCTCGCCCGCGGCTGGCGAACGGGTTGACGCTGCGGGGGGCTGGGGCGCGCCACTGTTGGGGGCAGCGCCGCTGCGGGAGACGGCGGAACTGCCGGAGGCAGACGTCATCCTGCAAGATTACCGGCTGGCGTACCAGAGCCGCCAGGCCAGCCTGATTGGCCGGCGTGAAGTGCTTAGCGGCAAAGCCAAGTTCGGCATCTTTGGCGACGGCAAAGAGATACCGCAGGTGGCCCTGGCGCACTATTTTCAGGACGGCGACTTTCGTTCTGGCTACTACCGCGATCAGACCTTTGCCTTTGCCACAGGCATGTGCAGCATTGCCGAATTTTTTGCCCAGTTGTACGCCCACGCCGACCTGGACGCGGAACCCGCTACGGGCGGGCGCTCCATGAACGCCCATTTCGCCACCCGTTTGCTCAACCCCGATGGAAGCTGGAAAGACCAGACCCGCTTGAAAAACACCACTGCCGACCTTTCCCCCACCGGGGCGCAGATGCCGCGCCTGCTGGGATTGGGCTTTGCCTCTAAGTTGTATCGCCAGTTTCCCGAACTGCAATCTCTGACCCAGTTTTCGCGTCAGGGGAACGAGGTTGCCTTTGGCATGGTGGGCAACGCCACCTGCGCGGAAGGGGTCGTCTGGGAAACGATCAACGCCATTGGCGTTACCCAATGCCCGGTGGTGCTGTCCATCTGGGACGATGGCTATGGCATCTCCGTGCCCAATGATTATCAGGTGACCAAAGGCGACCTGACCGCTTTGTTGCAAGGGTTCCAGCGCACGGAGACGGAACCCGGCTTTGACATTTACACGGTGCGTGGTTGGGATTACGCGGCGCTGCTGGCGGTTTATAAGCGCGCCGTGGCGATAGCCCGCCGCGACCATGTGCCAGCCATTGTGCACGTCATTGAGGTGACGCAGCCGCAAGGGCATTCTACTTCGGGCAGTCACGAACGGTATAAAACGCCGCGGCGGCTGGCCTGGGAAGAGGAGTTTGATGGTTTGACGCGCATGCGCGCCTGGATGATTCAGCAAGGCATTGCTACCACCGCGCAGTTAGATGAAATGGAGAAGGAAGACCACCAGGTGGTGGAAGCGATCCGGCAGCAGGCGTGGGAAGCGTTTCTGGCGCCTATCCGCGAGGAGCGGCAGCAGGCGGCGGACGCCATTGACGCCCTAGCCGTCAGTTCGCGCCATGCCGGCGATTTGCAGCAGATCAAGCGTAATCTGCTGCGCACGCAGTACCCGCTGCGCCGCCAGACGATGAGCGCGGTGCATCAGGCGTTGTTGACGGCTAAAGATGAGCCGATTCCGCTCAAGCAGGAGCTTATCCAGTGGAAAAAACAGCAGGATGCCGTCAACGCTGACCGCTACAGTTCTCACGTCTACAGCCAGTCTGCTGAGTCTGCTTTGCGCGTGCCGGCAGTTGCCCCCACCTACGCCGCCGACGCCCCCCTGGTCAGCGGTTTTGAACTGCTCAACGCCTGCTTTGACGCCATGCTGGCACGCGACCCGCGCGTTTTTGCCTTGGGCGAAGACGTGGGGCAGTTGGGCGGCGTCAACCAGGCTTTTGCCGGCTTGCAAGCCAAACACGGCTTGCTGCGCGTCATGGATACGGGCATCCGCGAAGCGACCATCATTGGGCAGGCTATGGGCATGGCTTTGCGCGGCTTGCGCCCCATTGCCGAAATCCAATACCTGGACTATTTGCTATACGCTATTCAGATTCTGTCGGATGACCTGGCGACGCTGCACTGGCGCACGGTTGGCGGACAGAAGGCGCCCGTCATTATCCGCACGCGCGGTCACCGGCTGGAGGGCATCTGGCATTCTGGCTCGCTGATGGCGGGGGCGATTCATTTGCTGCGCGGGATGCACATCTTGACGCCGCGCAATATGACGCAGGCGGCTGGCTTTTATAATACGCTGCTCCTGTGCGACGAGCCGGCGCTGCTGGTGGAAGTGCTGAATGGCTATCGTCTTAAGGAGCCGCTGCCGGCAAACATCGGCGAGTACAGTGTGCCGTTGGGCGTACCCGAAGTGCTGCGCCACGGCACAGACGTGACCATCGTCACCTATGGCGCTTGCTGCCGTATTGCCCTGGAAGCCGCCGACTTGTTAGCTCAGGCTAATGTAGATGCCGAAGTCATAGACGTGCAGACGCTGCTGCCTTTCGACGTTCACGGCGTGATTCAGGAATCGCTGCAAAAGACGAGCCGCATTTTGTTTGTGGACGAAGACGTGCCCGGCGGCACGACGGCGTACATGCTGCAAGAGGTGATTGAGAAGCAGGGCGGTTTCTATTGGCTGGATTCCGAACCCCGCACCCTATGCGGGCAGGCGCACCGCCCCGCTTACGGCTCCGACGGCGATTATTGGTCGAAGCCCAATGCGGAAACGATTTTCCAGGCGGTTTACGAAATGATGAACGAAGCCGACCCGGCGCACTACCCTATTTTCTACTAAACTTACTTTCACCGCGAAGACGTTCTGGGATTTCACCGCGAAGACGCGAAG
>CAYQYJ010000439.1:0-3565 GCA_964421605.1 uncultured Ardenticatenaceae bacterium
AACCAAAGTGGAGATTTTAACATATGCCCACAAACCTGGCAGAAACCCACACCCCGCCTGAATAAAAAAGCCCGTCCGCTTAAGCCAGACGGGCCTGCCACTGCCAGAGAACCAACCAGTCGCCCTCAGGCCACCGTGCTGGGGTCAATGCCGGCCGCTTTCAACGCCTTATTATACTCCGAGCGCAACTTAGAGTTGGCAATACGCGCCTTGCGCACTTCATCGGGGGACATAGCGTCCGTAATTTCGATGTAGTTGGGAGCGGGCGGCGCATTCAACGCCACTTGCGCCACAGGCGCAGATAGTGGCGGCGCTGTTGGTTGCGCAACCGCTGGCTCTGGCGTCGCAGCCGCGCCGCCCACCTCACCGCCAGCCGCCTTAAACGCCTTCATCGCCGCAGAACGGGCTTTAGAATTGGCGATACGCGCCTTGCGAACTTCGTCGGGGGACATCGCATCCGTGATGGCGATTTCCACGTAATCCACGCCGGCCACAGGTTCCCGCGCTGCGCCCACCACAGGCGCAGGCGCAGCCGCGCGCGGCGCGACAACCACAGCCGTTGCTCCAGGCGCAGGCGTCGCGGCTGCTGTACCCCCCTCTTTCAACGCCTTCGCTGCCGCAGAACGTGCCTTAGAATTGGCGATGCGCGCCTTGCGCACTTCCTCTGGCGACATGGCATCCGTTATCTCGATGATGGCATAATCTACTCCTGCCACCAGATCCTCAGGCCCTTTCACGGCTGCGGGCGCAGGCGCGGCAGCCACAGGCCCAGGCGCAGCCACCGCTTGCGCTGCTAGCGGCCCCGTGCGTACCCCTTGCCAGGTGTGGAACTCGGCAATTTTCACCGCCGTCAGGGGGTCCTGCGCCACCCCTTTGAAGGCGCTAGGTGCTTTGGTCACGGCGTTGCGGCCCTGGATTTTCATATTCCCCCAGCGGGGCAGCGCCGCCGCCTGCCTGGCGGCAATCAAACGGGCCCGTTTCAACTGCGTTTCCACATCTGCCGTCACCGGAATCTTGTGCCCCCGGGTCAGAGCCGGATTATAGCTGCTTTTCTCCTGCTCCTGCTCAGTTTGTGCGCTGGTCACCACCCGCCCGGCAAAGCCAAAAACCGCCGCCAGGAGCGCGCCCACCAGAATGGTGAGAACCACCACAACGCCCGTTATTGTGAGAATATTCATAGACTGTTTCCTCTCTGGCGCAATGGGCGCTGCCCGCTATCACGCCTGTTCCGCCCTAAACCAGGCAGCGCGCCCGTTCTGAAACCTGCACCTTATCCACCAAAAGCGTGTGGAAGGAACCCAACGTTCCTGCCATCGTCCATTATACAGATTGTGCCAGATTTCTCAATACCACCGTGTAGGGCGGGTTGGCAACCCGCCCCTTTTTTTTCTATCACAGATTACGCAGATGGCGCAGATTGATGAACCACCTAACACGCGCCACCGCGCCCCTGTAGGGCGGGTTGTTAACCCACCCCTTTTTCATCACAGATTACGCAGATGGCGCAGATTGACGACTATAACGCTTAAGCGCCGCCAAAGAGATTACAAAAGTCTCCAAGTCTTTTGTAATCTGGCATCTCCGCAACGCCTATGCTTTCTGGTGAAATAAAAACAGCCCAGACAATGTTGGCTGGGCCGTTTTAAGTGCCGAAGGAGGGATTTGAACCCTCATGAGCGTATTGCTCACTACGCCCTGAACGTAGCGCGTCTGCCAGTTTCGCCACTTCGGCAGTGCAAGGTCAAATTCTAGCAGCAAGCAGGAAAATGGTCAATGGTCAAAAAAGTTGATCGTAGCGAGCTGCCTTTACTATTCCTGGCAGTTTCGGGTAAAATAGGCTTAGTCGCGGCGGGTGTGTTTGTTGTTGCAGGAGAAACTATGTCCAGATTACCGTTGCTAAACCAGGTTCCTCTTTTTGCGGCGTTAACTGATTCGGAACTGGCGCTGGTGGAAGCGCTGTGCTCCCCTAAGGAGGCTGCGCCAGGGGAGATTATCGTGCGCCAAAATACTACGGGCAGCGAGATGTACGTGTTAGCCAGTGGGGCGGTGGAAGTTTATATTGAAGGACTTCACGATAAAGCCAGGCGACCCTTAATTGTGCTGGGCAAGGGTCAGGTGGTGGGCGAGATGGCGTTGATTGACGCGGGCTATCGCTCGGCTTCGGTGCGAGCCACCCAGGAAGGCTGCGTTTATTACGTTATTGAACGGGATAGTTTCGAAGCGTTATGCCGTTCCCATCTGCGCATCGGTTATATTGTGATGCGCAACCTGGCCGTGGATCTGGCTTTCAAACTGCGCCACCGCAATTTGACGGAAATGTAGGGTCTTCTATGAGTGGATCGGTCTATTACAAGGTAAGTTACGTCGTCATTGGCAAAGAACATCCTGGGGCCATTATCAGCACGGACGAACAGCCCCGCGTAGGGGATGACGTAGTTTTCGACGGGAAGGTGTTCCGCGTTTTAGAAGTGGTAGAATTAATGCCGCCGTTGGGGGATTTTGGTTTTCTACACGCCACCTGTAAATATTTGCGCGAGCAAAAAAAATAGTCAGGCGGCGGAAATGGCTGCCTGGGCTAGTTGGGCGGCTTCTGATAGTCCTGCCGGCATTTCCTCCCCCCCTTTGGCGCTCACCCAATGAATCTGATATTGGCGCAAGCGCTGGTCTAGCAACTGCCACAAATCATCATTGGCAATGGGCTGACCATCTTTTTTTTGCCAGTTGCGATTGCGCCACCCCTTGATCCACAGCGTGGCTCCCTGAAACAGATAATCCGACGTGGTGAAAACGTGGACGCTGGCCCCAGGTTTCAGCAAAGCCAATCCCTCAATCACGCCCAGCAGTTCCATGCGGTTATTGGTGGTACGGGGGGCGGAACCGCTCAACTGCTGCGTCTCCGCGCCAATCTCCAGCACTGCGCCCCAGCCGCCTGGGCCGGGGTTGCCTTTGCAGGAAGCGCGCACATACAGGCGGGGCGTGTGCGGGTCTATGACGGCGGTAGGGGTGATCGCCAGGCGAGCCTGGCGCGCCAGTTCGTCTACGCGCTCGTTGAGAGGGTTGCCGGCATGTCCGCGCACCCAATGCCACGCAATCTCATGCGTCTGCGTCAGGGGCCACAACTGCTGCCACAAATCGGCGTTGGGCACAGGCTTGTTCTTTCCTCGCACCCAATTTTGCGCTGCCCATTTAGCAATCCATTCCGTGATGCCCCGCCGCAAATATTCGGAATCGGTGTACAATTCCACCTGACACGGGCGTTTTAAGGCTTGCAGCGCGGCAATAGCCGCCTGCAGCTCCATGCGGTTGTTGGTCGTCTGCGGGTCGTGCCCGGTCAGCGTCTTCTCGCGCGCGCCAAAACGCAAAATAGCGGCCCAGCCGCCAATGCCGGGATTGGGATCTGCGCCGCCATCGGAATAGATAATGACTTTGTCTTGTGTCTCATTCATCATAAGAAAACCGTTCGTGTAAGGGCAGGTTTGAAACCTGCCCCTACTTTGAAATGTGATTTTTGCCAGAGTCCAGAAATTATTGACCCGCATGGGCGTGTGCCACACAGGGCGTATGC
>CAYQYJ010000440.1:0-1265 GCA_964421605.1 uncultured Ardenticatenaceae bacterium
TGGGCCAGGCTGGTTCACCCGTAGCCGCCACAACGGTAGCCAGGGCGCTCGTTTTAGGCGTCTCGCGGGCGCGGCGCGAACCATAAGTGTGTGCATACACTTTGGTAAACTCTGCGCCAAACAGCAAGATTTGGGACGAATAATAGACCCAGACCAACAACACCACCAGCGATCCGGCTGCGCCAAAGGAAGAGGCGTAGCTGGCGTTAGCCAGGTATAGCCCAATCAAGTATCTGCCAAAAGTGAATAAGAGGGCGGTCAATAGAGCGCCGCCCAGCACGTCGCGCCAGGCAATGGGGGTATTGGGCAGGACGCGAAACATAACCATGCACACCAGCGTCATGAGCAGCAGCGAGGCCACGATGTCCGTCAGTGGCAGCGCCTCCACCACCAATGGCATGACTTCCTCTAAAACATGACCCAGGGCGGAAATGACCGTAATAGCTACTAATGAAGCCACCATCAACACGCCCATGCCAATAACCATGGCAATGGCTACGAAACGTTGCCAGAGGAAAGCCAGCACCCCCTTCGTGTGCGCTGCATCCACGTGCCAGATAGTGTTGAGGGCTTGTTGAAACTGGTTAAACAGGTTTGAGGCAGCCCACACCAACGCCACCACACCCAAGACAGAAGTGATAACGCCAGACTGGGACTGTTCGGCGCTTTTGACCATTTCTTGCACAATGCCGGCAGCCTGGGCCCCGACAAAGCCGCTAATCTGATAAAAAAGCTGACCGGTAACCGCTTGCTCGCCAAAGATGTAGCCGGCAATGGCAATGGCGATGATCAGCAGGGGGGCTATAGAGAATATGGTATAGTAAGCCAGCGCGGCAGCCATGCGGGAAGCGTTGTCTGCTCCCCAGGCTTTACCCGTTTGCTGCAATAATGCCAGGAATGCTTTGAAGTTCATTGCGATTGGTCCCTTATTTTTAGAATACGTTCCGCTTCCCGCTGACCCGTCAGGTATGCGCCGTGTACGGTGGCATAGCAGCGACGGTGCGTGGCTTCGCCGGCAAAGAAGAGGCGGTCGGCGACGGGGGCAGCCAGGGCATCGAAGTCTTCAGGCGTGGCGCCGACAGGTACGTAGCTGTAGCTGCCGCGGGCGAAGGGGTCATTGCGCCAGCGGGTGATGAGCCAGGCATCGGGATGGGGAATGGCGCGGCCAAAGAGCCGTCGCAGGACGGTCATGACGCCATCAATAATCTGGGCGTCGGGTTGGGCTTCCAGGCTTTGGGCAAAGCGCCCGCTGGTGAAGGCCAGCA
>CAYQYJ010000440.1:1365-3545 GCA_964421605.1 uncultured Ardenticatenaceae bacterium
TACGACCTGATTCAGGCGTATGTCAAGACCGGCGGCAAGGGCGGTCACCAACTGGCCGTAACCGCCAGGGAGGATGTGGTCTTCGCGGGAGAAGGTGTCAAAATCCTGGCTGTGCCGCCAGGAGAGGTCGTCCAGATCGGCGGCGTCTTCGTGTTCCCAGAGGATGCGTAGGCCGTAGCGCAGGGCGGGGTAGGCGGCGGAAGGCAGCGGATGGGCGACGAGCACCTGCCGCAGCGCTTCTCCCAGGGAGATGTCGGCGGACATAGTGGGGGGCAGGGACATGATGGCGTCAACTACTGCCTGGCGCTGCTGTTTCATGCGGAGAAAGTCAGCGTGTGGGAGGGGTGCACCCTGGTGGTCGTAGAGGTAGACGTGGTCGTAATCGGTGTGGCGGGTGGGGATGTGGTAGGTATGGGCCAGTTCAGTGATGGGGTTGCCCGTGACGCCGTGAATCCAGGACGCGCCGAGGTCAACGGGTACGCCTAGACTGTCATCAGTCCAGGCGCGTCCGCCAATGCGGTCACGCCCTTCCAGGATAGTAACCTGGAAGCCGTGCGGCTGCAGTTGCCGCGCCGCGCTCAGGCCCGCCACGCCCGCGCCGATGATCAGAATGCGTTCGCCGTTATTCACCGTTCACCCTTTCAAAAATAATCTTATGTGGAGACCTGTAGGACAAACTGTTAGTTTGTCCACGCACTCAGCACAGGCCCTCGACAGGTTCAGGCAGCGGGCTAAGTAGCTGCAAATAATCTGCGCCATCCTTCGACAAACTCAGGACAAGTTCCGCGAAATCTATGATTATATCTGCCGTAGCGCCTGGGCCAGGTCGGCGATCAAGTCTTGTACGTTTTCGATGCCCACGCTAATCCGCACCAACCCTGGATTGACAGCCAGCGGCGAATCGGCTACTGAAGCGTGCGTCATAGGAGCGGGCAGTTCAATGAGAGATTCGACGCCGCCTAGCGACTCCGCCAGCGTAAACAGTTCGGAAGCACGGGCTACGGTGCGCGCGGCAGCCTCGCCGCCATGCAGAATAAAGGAGATCATGCCGCCCGGCCCATCCATTTGCCGCCGCGCCAGTTTGTATTGGGGGTGGCTTTCCAGACCGGGGTAGATGACTTCGGCGACGGCGGGGTGGTCTGCCAGGAATTGGGCGATCTGGGTGGCGTTCTGGCAGTGGCGGGCCATGCGCAGAGCCAGCGTTTTGATGCCGCGCAGGGTGAGAAAGCAGTCCATCGGCCCTGGCACAGCGCCAATAGCATTTTGCAGAAATTTGAGCTGCTCGTAGAGGGCCGCATCGTTTAACACCAATACGCCACCCACCACGTCGGAGTGTCCGCCCAGGTATTTGGTAGTGCTGTGGACAACGAAATCTGCCCCCAGGGTCAGGGGACGCTGCAAGGCGGGGGAGGCAAAGGTATTGTCTACGCCCAACCAGGCGCCGTGGGCGTGGGCGATGGCGGCTGTGCCGGCAATGTCGCTAATGCGCAGCATCGGATTGGTAGGCGTCTCCAGCCAGATCAGGCGGGTGTTGGGGCGCAGCGCCGCTGCGGTGGCTGCCAGATCGGTCGTGTCTACATAGCTGAATTCGAGGCCATAGCCAGACAAGATTTTGTCAAAGAGGCGGAACGTGCCGCCATAGACATCGTTGCCCGACAGGACGTGCTCGCCTGGGCGCACCAGGCGCAGCAGCGTATCAATGGCGGCCATGCCAGAGGCGAAAGCCAGCGCATGTTGCCCTTGCTCCAGAGCGGCTATGGCGTTGTGCAGCACGGTGCGGGTAGGGTTGTCGGTGCGGCTGTATTCGTATCCTTTGTGCACGGCGACATCGCTCTGCGCATAGGTACTGGTCTGATAGATGGGGGTCATGACGGCGCCTGTTTGGGGATCGGGAGAAATGCCGGCATGAACCGTCAAGGTATCAAATTTTAGCGAAGGGTTGTGGGATGAAAGCGTCACGATTGCTCCTTGAGGCATGATTGACAAACAGGGCGACAATGAGTCATGCTGGGCATCCGTTGCGCCGCAAATGCGGCTGACGCCCCTCTTTTTTGGGGGGGATTGGGGCGCTTACACGCCTTAATTCCCCTGTCGCCCGCCCTGTTATAGTAGTATAGCGTATTGTCGCTGCTTGCTCTGGAATCGGCAACTGTCAAAGTTAGCCAGTGCGTGTACAATCA
>CAYQYJ010000441.1:0-3529 GCA_964421605.1 uncultured Ardenticatenaceae bacterium
GGGCCTCGAATGCCGGCATACTCGTCCCCTCGATGCCCGTCTTGATCCAGTACCAGAGGTCGCCGTCAGGGTGGGTGGCAGTGTGACCGCCGTTGAAGTTGGCAGGAGGGGCGGGCAGAGAGGCGGCGGCAGGACCATCGCCGTTGCCTTGCTCGCCGTGACAGGAAAGGCAGTTCAGTTCATAGAGCGCGCGACCCTGGGCAATGGAGCCGGCGTCGGGCGTAATGGGGTTGGAGGCAAACATGGCCGGGGTGTAGTCCTGGGAGAACTGGAATAGCTGCTGTGCGCCAATGTAGAAGGAGAGCAGGGAAATGCTCAGCAGTCCGGCTAACTGCCAGTCTTTGTCGGCGGCTTTGTTTGCCAGGACGCCCCAGAGCAGGGCAAAGAGTACGAGAGCCACGCCAGGCACCAAACCGCGCGCGCGGGTGAGGAAGGAGACCAGATCGTCTACGGCGCTGCCGCCGGGCCCTTGAGCGGCAATGCGGCTGTTCAGACCAGCTTCCAGGCGGAAGGGGGCAAAGACGTCAAACTGACCAGCGCGGCGGATGGCAACTTCGACTTGCCACGGGCCCAACAGGCTGATAGTGCTGCTGTTCAACCGGTAATGCCCATCACCCAGGCCCTCGGCGATGGCTTCGGCTGTGCCCAGGGATTGCCCCAAGAAGGTGAAACGCAGCAGGATTTCGCGGGCATCAGTGACGGGCAGACCGTCTTCGTCTTCCAGGTAGACGTCGAAAGTGTTTTCGCCAATCAGGGCGGGTTCCAGGGTCAGGGTAACCGTCAGATCGCCAGCCTGGGCGGTGAGAACGGTCTGGGCAGAGCCGGCGGAAATCAGAGGGGCGTCTTGCGCCCGCTGCATGTCGGTGAGAAGTCCGGCGGCAATGAGGATGAGAACGGCAAAGGCAGCTTCAAGGGCGACAAAGGCGCGGAAGCGGCGGCGGATAAGCAGGGCAGCAGGCTCTGCTGGCTGATCGTAAGTGCGCTGCAAGCGGGGCTTGACCCAGAAGAGGTTAATGCCGGCAATGGCAAAAGGGATCAGAGCCAGGCCGATTTTGAGGAGGAGAACGCGGCCATAGGCGGTGCTGGCGAGAGCGCCCCAACTGCCAACATGCTGGTAGGAAAGGTAAGCGCCGCTGGTCAGGATGACGCCGACGACGGCGGCAGCCAGAACGGAAAAGTTGACGGTGGCGTTGAAGTAAAGCCAGGCTTTGATGTCGGCTGGCAGGCGACGGGCCTGCCAGAGGGCTGTGCCCAGGGAGAAGAGGCTGCCGACCCAAATGCCGGCGGCGACGACGTGGGCGAAATCTACGGCAATGGCAACGCCTGCGCCGCGCAGCAAGGCAGCGCTGTGGCTGATGAGGGCAATGGTGGCCGCGACAGCCAGGCTGAGGAGCAGCCCCAGCCACCATTTGCTGCCGCGCAAGGCAGGGGAGAGGGAGATAAGCGGGGCGCGATTGACGCTTACGAGCAGCCGCCAGAGAAGGAGAGCCAACGCCAGCCCGGCCAGCAGGCGGAGCAGCCACATGAAGCCAAAGCGGGTGTTGATCCAGACGCCAAAATTGCCGGCAGCCAGCAAATTGTACTGGCTGGATTGGCTGATGAGGGTGCTCAAGGCAGCCAGGAACAACAAACCAGCGGCAATCAGGCCCAGGCGCAGGCTGCGACGGGCAAATTGATGATCGAGTTTTATTTCGGCATCGGTCAGGTCGTCCACGTTGAGGATGGGGTTCCACAGCAGCAAGCGGAAAGTAAAGAGTCCCAGCAGCAGGGCGGCGCCTGCCAGGTTAAACCAGCGGGCGATCAGGGAGGCCGGGGTAGGACGGGGCGCATTGGTAATGACCTGACCAGGGGCGGCGGCGCTCATGTCCATGTGGCCGACGCCCAGGCCAAAAGGGAAAATGCCGCTGGTGGAGTGTCCATCCACGGCGGAGAGGACTTTCCAACTGGCGATGTAGCTGCCGTTGTTAAGGGGCGGCAGGGTAATCTGGACGCGGGTGTTGTCGTCGGAAATGGGCGTGAGGGGGCCGGTTTCCATGATCTGTCCGGCGGCGGAGAGGACCTGGATGCTGCTGAATGCCGGCACAATTGGCTCGCTAAAGGAGATCTCCAGCATTTCTGGGCTGGTTGGCAGTGTTTCATTGGCTGCCGGGCGGGAGGCGGTGGGGACGGCGTGGGCGGCAGCGGGTTTAACGCCCAGCCACAGCCAGCTTAGGACGGCAATCAGGACAAAGAAAATGAGATTACGTTGACGGAGGCTCATAGCGCTCTTTTGCTTAATCGTGGTGGGTGTCAACCCCGCCTGTGGCCAGCTTGACACCCATTTTTAGGGGCGATTGTGGTTACCTGACTTCGATGGTGATGGCGTCGCCGTCTTCCAGGTCTTGATGCAAGCCATTAGACATAGCAACGGTGATGGTGTGTTCGCCTGGCTCTAAGCCGCGCAGCACGGTGTCCTGGGCGATGCCCGTAATCATGGCGTAGTTAGCGCCGTCTACGGACACATGCCAGTGGTTGCCATCTTCGCCCAGGGTGAAGTTGGTCACTTCGACTTCCACGACGATGTTATCGCTGCTGTTGAAGACCGCACCATCGGCGGGGGAGATGATCTGGATGGCGGCGCCGTTATTGGGCACCAGGTTGTGTTCTGCCTCTTCAGCCCCGTCTACGTGATCGTCTTCGCTCAAGCCGCTGCCGCGGTCGTCGCTGCTGTCGTCATGGGTGGTCGTGGCGCAAGCAACGGTAAAGGACAGGAGAAAAAGGGCCAGGAGAAAGGTCAGCAGTTGGGTTTGTTTTTTCATTATTTTTTCTTCATAGGGTAGTTAGCGTCAGGTTTACTTGCGGCGGCGGGCCAGGTTGACGCCGCTGAGGACGAGACCGATGAGGCCAAGGGCAATGCCGGCAATTGCCAGCTTCTGCACGGATTGTAACGTATCGGTCAGCCCGCTCAGCCGTTCAGCCAGGGTGACGCTGTCAGGGGGAGCTTCGGGGAACTGGAGGGCGCTGGCGGAGAGCACTTCTTCAGGCTCTATCACGCCGTTGATCTCTACGCCAGCCATAGAGCCGGTCAACTGCGCCTCATATTGGCCGCGCACGGTGGGCACGATGGGCATACGATACCAACCAGGCTCGCCGGTGGGCTCCAGGTTGCCCAGAAAAACGCGCCCGGCGTAAGTAACCTGGATTTTCAAGCCAGCTTCCAGGCCAACAGCGGGCAGACCATTTTCGGTGACGTGCAGCACCAGGGCGTTGCGCTCACCGACAATGGGCGGTTCATTTTCCCAACCCGTGACGATGATGTAGGGGCCAACTTCTGATTCGGTGTGCGCCAGCGCGAGCGGCGTCTGGAAGAAGGCTGCGCCTGTTAATAGGAGAAAGAGCAGCAGCGCCGCTGCCGGCAAATGATGGAACCGTGTCATGGTTTCTTCCTTGGAAAATAGTGGTCAGTGATCAGTGGTCAGTGACCAGTGACCAGTAACCAGTGGTCAGTGACCAGTGATCAGCGGGGGGCAAATGAGGGATGGTTCAGGCA
>CAYQYJ010000442.1:0-3524 GCA_964421605.1 uncultured Ardenticatenaceae bacterium
AGCGCGGAACTCGCCCGGCTAAAAGCGCTGGCGGAAATGGTGGCGAAGACGGGGGCTGAGGAGTGCGGTTGCGACGACGTATATGAGCTAATTGACCAATACGCCGAAAGTGTGTTACAAGGCCAGGACCCCGCTCTGTTGATGCCTCAGGTAAAACATCACCTGGACGTTTGCCAGGGCTGCTGCGAGGAGTACGAAATGCTCCTGCAAATCATGCAAATGGAAGAGACCTAAAGGCGTCTACTTTCCCAAACCCTTCGCCATCATATCCCCAGTAGTCAGCACCGCTTTGCGCCGGCTCATCAGCCGCCCCGTCATAAAATCAAACGCTTTATTGATTGGCCCAGGAATGACCACGTGCTTACGTCCCAGGCTGCGCAGCGTCTCGACGATCACCGGGTCTACGTCCATCAACATGAACGCGGGATAACCGTCCAGGGCATCTCCCTGGGTGCGGGTCAGGCCAGGAGCCAACACCAACACGTCAACCCCTGTGCCCAATAACTCATACCACAGCGATTCGCCCAGCATAAACTGGAACGCCTTATTCGCCGAGTAAGCGCCTGTATACGCCGTGCCGCGCAGCCCGGCCCCCGAAGAGACCAGAATGATGCCGCCGCGCTGGTTCGCCTTCATCTGCCGCCCGTAGGTGTGCACCAACGTGGTGTAGGCGCGGGCATTGATGTCCAGCATCCGGTGGTGCATCGCCAGGTCCATGTCCAGAATGGGGGGCGTGTCTGATGGGGTGAACATATGGTTGCAAACCAACAAGCCAATCTCCAGCCCGTCTGTTTCTGCCAGCAGCCGCGCTATAAAATCCGGCTGCCCCAGGTCAAGGGCCACAGGTTTCACTTTGACCAGATATTTGTGGCGCAGTTCAGCGGCTCTGGCTTCCAGTTCGTCTGCCAGGATGTCCACCAGAACCAGGTTGATTTGTTGGCCCGCCAGGCGGCGGGCAAAACCGTAGCCCAATCCCTCGGCGCGGGCGGCGCCCGTAACGATGGCCCAGGGCCCATAGCGGACGTTAAATGCCGGCAGCGCCGCTATCTCCTTCTGCTCCTGATACTGCCGCAACAAGAATCCGCCCACCCCCACCGCTGCGCCCACTGCAAGCAATGACTGCCATTGTTTACGCATAAAAGCACCTTCCCCCGCGCTTACCCCGCCTGAGGCAGCGCCGTTATCAGCAGAACGTCATCCTGCGCCGCGGCAGGTTCTAACGCCTTGCGCTGATAGCGGATGATCGTCTTCTCCGGGCGGCTGGCCCCCAGACCGCGTTCAATCCCTGGATCGCGCGTTACCAGTTCCACCTCAAACTGTTGCAACAGCAGCGCCGTGATAATGGTCATTTCGTTGTTGGCGAAATTCATGCCCGTGCATTTGTGCACGCCGCCGCCAAAGCCAAACAGGGCGAATCTATCTTGCTTGTCTTCGGCGCGATCAGGGGCATAACGCAACGGGTCGAAACGCTCCGGGCGGTCAAAGAGCGCCGGCAAATTATGGCCTATTTCCTGCGCCACCTGTACCAGCCAGCCCTGGGGCACGACGTAATCGCCAAATTCAATAGCTTCGTGTACCGTGCGCATCAGCATTTCCGCCGACGGGCGCATCCGCTCCACCTCGCGCACAGCCCAGCTAATGTGCTCAAGCTGCATGAATCGTTTGGGATCAATGTGCACGCCATAGGGCGCGACGCGCTCAATCTCTTGCTGCACCAGCGCCCGATACGCCGGGTTTTGCAGCAGCAGAATGACCGTCCAGGCCGCCTGCCCGGCGGTTGTTTCATGCCCGGCAAACATAAGTCCCAGCAGCAGGTTGACAATCAGCTCTTCATCGTATTCCCGACCATCGGGGTGCTTCTTGGTCACCAGGTCTTGTAAGAAGTCATCGTATTGCTCTCCATGCAGCCGCCGCTCGGCAATGATGGGACGCAGGATTTCGATCATGCGCGCCCGCGCCCGGTCGCGGCGAATGAACTTGGGCAAAGGCCAGTGAGGCGGCAGCACGGGATCCAGAGAACGGCTCAGATGAATGTACAAATCCCAAAATTCGCGCCCGATTTGCTGGTGCACTTCTGGCCCGAGGAAGCAGTTGCCGGCAACTTCCTGCACCAGATGCACAATTTCGCTCACCAGTTCGACTTCGCCCTCTTCCCCCAGGCTATCCAGCCACTTCTGCACTTCCGTCTGCATCACATCCACGTAATGCAGCATCTTCTCGCGCTTAAATAGCTCTTGCACCAACGGGCGCTGCGCTTTGTAATCTTCAGGGGACGCCAGAAATAGCACATCGCCAAACATAGGGCGTAGAAATCTGTACGGCTCCTGAATGTTTAGCGCTTTATCCGTCTCCATGAAGAACTTTTTCTGATGTTCTGGTCCAATGACAATAGCCACATTCTGGCTGGCTAACTTGATAGCAAAAACCGCCCCATGCTCAGCAAAGCCGCGTTTGATGAGACCCGGACGATTTCTTTGAAATTCCAGGGCGTGCCCTAAGCCGGGCAAAGCGCCAGTCACAAAAGGCGGTGTTGGTTTTGTTGCCATTGATTCCTCCACTTCACGCTCGATCACGGCGGGAAGCGCTTCGTTACTACTCTTTGTTCAGGTTATAAAGTTACGATACACAGTATATCATAAAATAAGGGGGCGTATAGTTTGAACTCACCAACTTCTATTGTAGCACGGGCAGCCGCAGGTAATCCTCAGGCACAAACAGGCTGCCCTCGGTGACGCCTTGCGGCGCGACCTGGCGCAGCCGGCTGGCGAGTCCATTCGCTGTCAATCGCCCGGCCAACGCCTGCTGAAAAGCGTGCGCCACCTGCGTCGTCTGCTCTGCCGTCTCGTGCACAAACTCCAGGCGATAATGGCGAATGCCGGCAGCCAGCCACACTGGCAAATGGGCGCCGGCTGTTTGTGCTTCCGCCCCAAAGACGGTGTTGCGGCAGCCCACATCCGCCATCACCGGATGAACGCGCCCCTGCACATCCCGCAGAGCCACTTTATGCTTCTCGCATGGCTGCCCGCAATCTTGATAGCTGGTACCGTTAGACAAAAAGCGACAAAAGACGCAATGCTCCGTGTGAAAAACGGGCAAATGCTGGTAAGCCACCACTTCGATGTGGGCGGCGCCGATCCGTTCCGCCAGCGCCGCTGTCTGCGCCGCATTCAGATCGTGCGTGGGCGTCAGGCGGTGCAGCCCCAGCTTCAAAAAGGCGTCCGCCGCCAGCACGTTGGCAGCGTTCAGGCTAAAATCCCCCACCAGCGGCGGATGCTCCGCCTCTCGCAGCGCGTGCAACAATCCCCCCGAACGAACCAGAATGGCGCAGCCCAGCCGCCGCAAGAAATTAACGATGCGCTGCTCATCCGGCTTCAGGACGCGCGGGCTGGCTACGCGCGCCGTAATGCCGCTGGCTTCTATCTGCGCCACCGCCGGGCGCAGCCCATACAGGTCCAGATAATCCAACGTGATGCTGGCAGGTCGAAAATCCAGCGCTGCCGCCAACTGCTCCGGCGTGCGCACCA
>CAYQYJ010000443.1:0-3516 GCA_964421605.1 uncultured Ardenticatenaceae bacterium
GAGACTGCTCCAGTCTGAGCCGCCCGGCAGAGCAACGCTCATTCGTTCACGAAAATCCGTTCCAACCAGTCCCGAATCTCCACCGGACGCAGGAACTGCCCCAGGTAGTTCTCGCCCAACCACACCTCAAAATGCAGATGCGCGTCCTCGCTGGGGCTGTTAATTGAGGCGGGCGAGCCGCTGTTGCCCACAGCGCCAATAAGCTGGCCGCGAGTCACCGTCACGCCTTCAGCAATGCCTGGAGCAATCTGGCTCAAATGGGCGTAGCGGGTCACCAGGCCATTGTCATGTTGAATCCACACCTGCCGCCCACGATAGCCGTCCAGGGCGGATTCGCTGGTGTAGCCTAATTGTTGCGACTCAGCGCGCCAGGCGGCTAAAGCGTCGGCGGATGCCGGCACGTAATCCACCAACGCGCGGATCACCACCCCTGCCGCCGCTGCCCGCACGAGCGTGCCCGGCTGCCAATAGAAATCTACCCCTTCGTGAATACCCAGGCGATAATGGCGCGGCGCGCCGGGCATTTGCAAATCGCGCACAGGCAAGTCAGAGCCGCCAATGGGGATCAGCCAACCCGTCATCTGCGCCAGGAAGGCGGGATCGTGCAACCTGCCAGCCTCAACCGGGCCGGCAGGTACGTCCCACGATGGCTTTGCGCCGCCCCCCAGGGACACATCATAAAACCAGAGCCGATCCTGCCCCGCCAGAATCAGTTGTTCGCCCGCCGCATCTGCCCAAAACGCCGTCATGGGTTGGCGGTCGCGCCGCTGGAACACCGCCAGCAGTTGCCCCCGAACCGGGTCTAGCGCCAACAAACGATGGCCCGCCTGATCCAGCACGTATACCGCCGCCGCCGTCGCCGCCGCCTGGCGGGGGTGGTGTAAGGTGACGTTGGGGCGAAAAGCGCCGCTCAATTTCCCCATGAGATCGTAACGCAGCAGCGCGCCAGTGTGGTCCCCTTCATTTTGCGCCAACAGGTAGACAGCATCCCCATACACGGCTACGTCCACGTCGTGTTGTTCGGGGATAGGCCAGATAAACTCCGTCCCATCTGGCTGGTAGCGCAGAATATATTCGTAGCTGTTTTCCAACAAGAAACGGGCAGACGCATCAGCCGCCAGGGCCACGAAATAATCCGAAGAACCGCCTGAAATGGGGCGATCCTGACGTTCGCCGTGCCAGGTCAAGGCATCTGTATCGTAGCGGTACACATCGCCAGCCCGATCCAACACCACCAGATTGCGGTCAACCGCAGCCAGGTCAAGCGGTTCCAAGACGCGAATGCCGTCAAGTGTGGCAGCCGGAGCCAGCAGCGCCTGCGGCGGCGCGGACGCTGTCAGGTCCAGCGCCAATACCCGCCCACTGTCGAGTAAATAAGCCGTGTCTTGCACGACAGTCAACGCCAGGGGATGAACCAACGTTTGGGGCGGGAAACGCCAGACGCCCACGTTCGTCTCATCCAGCCAGGTGAAGGCAGCCCCCTGCTCTAACGCCGCTGCGCCAGACAGGTCATCAATGGCTGCCAGCACGCGCTGGACGCCAGCCAGGTCGCCGTCCCAATGGTCGGCCCGCTGTGGGGGGAGTTTGATGCGGGCGCTGGCGATCCCCTGCCCGGTCAGATAGTCCACCCAGTTTCCGCTCAAACCCACATCGGGGGCCGCAGCGTATTGGCTGGTGGTGGTCAGTAAGGCAGCCAGACGGCTGCTGGGCGGATGCTGGCGGCAGCTATCGGCGGAGATTTGGGCCACGCCGCCAGGGGTACCCATTTGTTGGTAAAACAGCACCAGCCAGGCATCCTCCAGAAATGGGCGCAGCGCCTGGCTTTCTGGCTCCGAAAAGGGGAACGCGCCGCCGCTGCCGGCAGGCAATCCCTCCGGGTCAGCCGTCCAGAGGTTACCTGTACAGTCGTCATGCTGTGTGTCCGCATTGCGGTAAAGGTCAACCTGGGCTGCATTGAAAGGCTGCGCAGCGGTGACGCCGTCGGGGTTCATTTCAGGCACAATCCACAGGCTAATTTGCGGCGGCACCTGATCAGGATGGGCGCGGAAATGGTCTAGAAACTGGCGCGGCAAGGATGCTCCTGCGCCGACTATAACCACTTTCAACGCCCCCCGCCCGACCACGTGCGCCGTAACTGGACGCTGACTACGTGAAAAACCTAGAATGACGTCCACCGCTGGCGTGGGAGAAGGGGTAGGCGTTGGGGATGGAGAGGACGTGACTGTGGGCGTCGGCGTGGGAGTGGTTGTAGGCATGTAGGTAATCGCTGGGGTAGCCAACGTAGCCTTCGCCGCCGCCATGGGCGCATGGGTGAGAACAGGTTGGGGTGTGGACAGGGCGGTGGAAGTCTGCTGCTGGCAAGCCGCCCCCAACAGCAGCAGCGCCCACAGCGCCAGGAATTGCTTTGCTTTCATGGGGTGGTATTGTAAGCCAGTTGCCCGGCTGCGCCACCCGGCAAAACTGTAGGCGTTTCTTATGATTCTCGTAAGCCTTACGCAAGAACCTTTGTTAGAATAAAGAACAGTTAACAGAAAACAGGCGACGGGAAACAGTGGCTTCACTGGTCACTGACCACTCGCCACTGATCACTATTTCTCGAAGGAGTGTTTTATGAATCGTCGCACAATTCGGCTGGGCGTGGCCCTGCTGGGACTGATTGCTATCGTAGCTGTGGGCTGGTATCTGGCTTCGCCTTTGTTCATTAACGAAACGGTGGATGAAGCGCTGCCGGAGAGCGTGGCTGCGGTAAGTGAGTTGATAGACATTCCCTCTGAAGAAGAGTTGGAGCGAATTTCAGAAGAAGCTATCCGTTCCATTGAAGAAGCGGGGTTGGAGGGGGGCAGTGAGCCGGATAAGGTGATGGAGGAGGAAATGCCGGCAGCCGCCAGCCAGGCTGCCGTCTTGCATACAGGGCAGTTTGTGGGCGCGGACGAATTTCATCAAGGTTCGGGCACAGCCACTATCTACCAGGCCGCCGATGGCAGCCTGCTGCTGCGCCTGGAAGATTTCCGCGTCACCAACGGCCCAGATTTGCACGTGCTGCTGGCCAACGGCGAAAAGCCCACAGGCGAGGAAAACATGGGGCAGTTCCTCGATTTGGGGGAACTGAAAGGGAACGTGGGGAATCAGAATTATGAGATTCCTGCCGGCACAGACCTGAGTATCTATAACAGCGTCGTCATCTACTGCCAGCCCTTTCACGTCGTTTTCGCCACAGCCACCCTGACGCCATAAGGGGTGCGACATTCAGACTCTCTGGCATCTCGTTCGTAGTTGCTAAAACAGGCGTGTTCGGATAGAATCTGCCCATCGTTGGGGCGTCGCCAAGTGGTAAGGCAGCGGACTTTGAATCCGCCATTCGTAGGTTCGAATCCTTCCGCCCCAGCTAGAGGGGGGCACAGGTAACTGTGCCCCTTTTTGTTTCGTAGTGCCAGGCACGGGGCGAACGGTCTTGTTCAAATAGATTCCTTCATAGTGCCAGGCACGGGGCGAACGGTCTTGTTCAAATAGATTCTT
>CAYQYJ010000444.1:0-3509 GCA_964421605.1 uncultured Ardenticatenaceae bacterium
GAGCAACAAGGAATCCTGTCCCTGATTGCCGCCGCTTTTCAGGTGGTTGGAGCAGTATCAGCCGTTCACATGACGCAGAATGCAAAGGAGCAGGCGCAGATGGCTGCGTTTGCGCGTAATACGGCGGTGGCTGTGGATCGGGCAAGCGGCAACATGTTTGGTTTGAGCGAGCTAGCCAAAACTCATCTGCCGCCAGATATTTAACCTGAGCTGACACTATCAGCGAAAACCAGTCAAAAACATGTCATTTCGAGCCCCTTCGACAAGCTCAGGGCAGGCTCTTCGGCGAGAGGTAACATTCCAGTAAATCGTGGCGATCTCTTTAACCACCTATCAGCCCCACAAAGCGGGCAAAAAGGCATCGGCGCCGGGCAATTTTGGGCGCAGACGCGCCCAAAATTGCCCATAAAAATGGGTGTCAGCCCCGCCGTAGGCGGGGCTGACACCCACCACGATTAAGTGTAGTGCTACCCGGCGAGAAATCCCGCTCAAATGGCGAGTTTAGCAGGGGGCGTATTGCATACGCCCTTGTTTTTTATGGAGTGTCGGGCAAGGATGCCCAACCTACGGATCAGGCGGGCTGGCAGTGCAGCGTTTCGCGTACCATGGGCGGGCGGGCGCCGGGGGCGTGTTCTTCGACCATCCAGGATTTGCCGTTGATGTGGCCGCGCCCTTCCCACATAATCAAGCCATAGGTCTGCGCATAGTAGTAGCGTTCAAACCAGTCGGCGGCAGGCTGGCCGTTTTGGTCGTTGTACGCCGCCAACACCGCCACATTCCGCACCGTCAACCCCGGCTGGCTGCTGTTTGGATCGGGGTGATCCAGGGTGAGGCTGTCCAGCACCTGCTCCAGCTTGATCCAGGTGACGTGGGTAAACTTGTGGATGACGGCGCAGTTATCTTTGCGCTGGAAAGTGACCAACGGCGCGCGCCGAAACGGGACGTCCGGCGTCATCTGCCGTGGAATCCAGGGGCTGCCTGCCTGCCCCGGTTCGCTCAGGTGGTAAAACTGGCCGCCGCCGGGGGAGGTGTCTATGCCGCGATAGATAAACTCATCATCCGCCCACAACTGTTCCCACTGATTGTTCTTGACGTGGTAGAAGCGACCCTGGGCATCCGTCTGGGTTTGCAACTGTTCCTGACCTTCCTGGGTATGGCCTTCGATAAAGAAGACGTGCTTCATTTCGTACAGGCGGCCATCGCCGCGCAGGAAGGGCAGCATGTCCACGCCCTGGCCAGCCACGTTGATAGAGACAAAGAAGCTGCTGCCAAACAACCGCCCCGCCGCGTCTTGCAGGCGCCAGGTGCTGGTATATTTGCCTGGCTGGATAGGCGCGGTCAGGATAACGGAGACGCTGGCGACTTTGTCCGGCTTGGTGGCCGGCACAGCAGCCACGTCTGGCCCTTGCATAGCCGGGCCACCGGTGCGTTGGAGTACGTAGCCGGCGCCCCAGGCGGCGCTGCCCGTGTTGCGGATGCGCCATATTTTTTCAAAACTCTCGCCAGGGCGCAGCGTGGAGCCATTGCTGATGGTCTGGTGGGATTCCAGGCGGGCGTTGTTGACGGCGTCGCCAGGGATGGGTTCCGGCACGCTGATTTCCACGTAAACGGTTTCGCCAAAGAGCTGTCCCTGGGCGTTTGCCGCCTGCCAGGTGCTGCGCAGCAAGCCTGGGGTCAGCGGCGCGGTCAGGGAGACGCTAACGTCGGCGTTCTGGCCGGGCGGGGTGGCCGGCAAGGGAACTGCGCCAGGCCCCTCCATGGGCAGGTCGCTGACAAAGCGAAGCTGGTAGCCGGCGCCCCAGGTAGTGGTGCCCGTGTTGCGGATGCGCCACGTTTTGTGGAAGGGCGCGCCTGCTTGAATGACTTCGCCATCGGGAATGGTCACGTCTTTGACGTATTTGGCGTCGTCCAGTTCCGGGCGCAGACTTTGCGGCACGCGAATTTCGGCAAACAGGGTTTCGCCAAACAACTCGTTGGCGGCGCTGCGCGCCTGCCAGGTGCTGCGGAAGGCGCCGGCGACAGTGGGGGCGACCAGGAGCACAGTCACGTCGGCCAGTTCGCCAGGTTGGACGGCGGGCAGGGCCAGGCTGTCTGGCCCGCCCAGCTTTTCATCGGCTACGTGCGTGAGGACATCGCCGGGACCCCAGGCATGAGAGCCGGTGTTCTTCACCCGCCATACCTTTTGGAACGTCTGCCCTGGCTGCACCAGCGTGCCATCCTGAATGGTCACATCGTCAATGTACTGCAAATCAGGGCGGCGCTGGCGCGGGTCCACCAATTGGGCAATGACCTCAATTTCGGCGTATAGCGTTTCGCCAAATAACTGCCCCTGCTCGTTGCGCAACTGCCAGGTGCTGCGGCGCACCCCTGGAGCGTCGGGGGCCACCAGGGAGACGGAAAGAACCGTTTCTGCGCCAGGCGCCGTCTTGCCTGCCAGGGGGACGGCGCCAGGCCCATTCATGCTGTCATCGGCGACAAAGGTGAGTTGGTAGCTGCTGTTCCAGGTGGTGTTGCCTGTGTTGCGCACGCGCCACCGTTTGATGAACGGGGTGTTTGCCGGCATCGGCGTGCGATCCGGCACCGTCACATCTTCCAGGTAAATGGCGTTATCTTCCGGGCGCGCCGCCACCACCTGAATCTCCGTGTACAACGTAAAGGGGCACAAATTCCCCTGAGGGCTGCGCATTTGCCAGGTGCTCACGTGCCGGCCCGCCTGATTCGGCGCCATCAACGGCAGCGAGACCCGCCCCAGTTCGCCCGCTTTCAGCAGCGGCAGCGGCGCGTCGTTGGGGCCCCCCATCTGATTGTCCTGGGCAAAAGCCAGACGATGCCCGTTGCCCCAATCCGTCGTGCCCGTGTTGCGAATGACCCACGTCTTGCTAAACGCCTGCCCTGGCTGCAATAGCGTGCCATCGGGCACGTTTTCATCCTCCACGAAGCTCAACTCTTCAAAGTCGGGGCGTTCGCCCGTCAGGCGGAAAAACGGGAACGGGTTCAGCACGTCATCCACGACGTACCCTTTTAGCCCATGCCCCAGGTGTTGCAAGGTCAGGTGTAAGTGGGGCCCGGTGGAGTTGCCCGTGCTGCCGGCAATGCCCAACACCGCCCCTGTCTTCACATAATCCCCCACCTGCGCCAATACCTGCGACAGGTGACCATACCACGTCACCCAGGTCGTTTCGTCGTTCCAATAATGAACCACCCGCACGTAATGACCGTAACCGGTGGCGCTGAAGCCAACCTGATCCACCACGCCGCGCTGCGCCGCCAGCACGCGCGAGTTTTGACCGCCGGGCAGAATCACCCGCAGGTCAATGCCTTCGTGCAGCCCATTGGCGTAGGTGCGCGGCGCATTAAAATGGTCGGTTACCTGAAAAGGCAGCTCAACCGGATTTTCCAACCAGAATTGAGGAGCAACAACAAGAGCCATGGCGGGTCTCCTTCTTATTAACTTTCCGTAAATAACCTGGCGATTGGGGTTTGTAGTAACCGCTTTAGCGGTTTGGACG
>CAYQYJ010000445.1:0-3496 GCA_964421605.1 uncultured Ardenticatenaceae bacterium
TGCCTTCAATGATGAAAGGGAAGCCTTGCTGCGTCAGGGTGCCGCCGTCATTGGCTGGGCCCCATGTACCTGTGAATTGCAGCGCATTCCCTGTAGTCGTCTGCCCGTCAATGGTGATGGGCGGCGCCCACGGGCCGCTGGCCAGGCTGCCGTCTGCCTGCCAGTCCAGCCAGTACGTGCCTGGCGGCAGTGTCACGCCAGCCGAAGCCACGTTAGCAAACACGGGTCGCGCTGTTGTGCCTTGCGTGGTTTCACTGACGCGGTACATATTAGCCCAGGTCGTGCTGACCAGGCGGTTGGTAGCCGTGTCGCCAAACACCACGCTGCTGCCCGGATTGTTCGGCGGGCCGTCCCAAATCTGGTAGTTAACGGCCGTGAACGGCGATGGGTTGGTGGGCGAGTTGGTCTGGTAGGCGAAGAACGTGATCTGATCAATGTTCCAGCCATCGGCAGCGTCCACAGTGAAGTCATCGGCGATACGGTTGCCATTCAACGCCTGATGGCCAAAGCCCAACGTCGTCATCAACAGACTGGTGCTTTGCAGCACGCTTTCGTCCGCGCCGCCCGCGCCGCAGCCGGCGCAGTTAACCAGCGGACCGTTGTCATACAAGACATCTTGCGGGGTTACATAATCACTCAGAGCCGGCGCATTGCCTGCTGGCGCCGAGGCGCCCGCTTTCGTCGCGCTTTCCGCAGCCGCAGCCGGGTCGCCGCCCGTCAACACGGGGCGATAGCGCGCCACAGGAGGTTCATCCATCGTCAAAATGACGTTGGCGAATGCCCACAGATCTGGCGCCAGGGCTGAAGAATCAGCCGTAATCATCAGTTCCTGGGTTTCGCCCGCCATCAGGCTGAAGTTTGCCGGCTCAACCGTCACCGGGAAGGCGCCAATGGAGGTTGCTGTCCAGGAGCCATCTACGGTGGCCATGACCGTGCGCGTCCAGGAGCAGGTTCCCGTACAGGTGGAATTAGCCATGCTGGCCATGTTCAGCGTGCGCGGGTCGCCGCCTAGACTGGGGTTGGCATTGGTGTAGTTCTCAATCGTTTCGTCTAGAACCAGACCAGCCTGTGCTGCCCAGTCCACCTGAATGCGCCCAGCCCCCATATCAAATGGGTCGGCGGGGGTCACATTGTCTTCTTTCGTCGGACCAACATACACCGAGGTAGTCATCAAAGCAGACTGTATCTGCGCTGGCGACCAGTTCGGGTAGAGCGACCGCAGCAGCAAGCCCGCGCCGGCATTGTGCGGGCTGGACATAGACGTACCGCTGAGGAAGTCGAACTCATCCTCGCCGTCTGGCGGAATCAACCCATCGGCCACGGCAGCGTAGATGTCCACGCCAGGGGCCATCACGTCGGGGATGATGGTGTCAAAGGTGGTGTTCGGCCCGCGCGAACTGAAGCCAGCCGTATGGTCGCCATACGACGGGTCAATCACGCGCACTGCTTCGGGAATGGTCGCCATGTGACCAGCACCGCCGGCTAACCACGCTTCCAACACTTGCGCATCGGCATAGCCAATGTGGGCTGCCGGCAAGAAATGCGGGTCCGCATTGGTAGATTCACCGTTTGAGGCAATGTTAGCTAGCACGAAGCCGCCCGCGCCGCCAGCCAAAACGTTCGCGCCCTTCTGCACGCGGGCAATGGTGCCGCGGTCACAGACCACGATTTCGCCATTCCAGGTGCCAGGCGGGAACGGATTTAGACATTGCTCGGGATCCGGATCGCCGTTGTTATAGTCGCCCGCGTACACAATTGTCTCGGGACCATAGCCAGCCGTGATGCCGCGCCCGACCATATCGCCAGGAGGCGCGCCGCCGCCGCTCATATCCACCACACCCGTTTCATAGGTACGAGGAGAGGTGGCTGCTGCCACGCTGGTCAACCAGGGGGAACGATGCGCTGCCGTAGCCGGGCCAGGCCCATTGTTGCCCGCCGAGGCAGACACAAACACGCCTGTGGCTGTTGCCGACAGGAAACCTTCTTCCACCGAATCGCCCCAGGCCAATGGGCCGCCGCTAATCGAGTAGTTAATGGCGTCAATCAGGCCCGGATACATACCATTCAGTTCCACCACTTTGTCAATGGCGTTCAGAATCGAGGAGGTGGGGCAGCTAGCCACACACACGTCCATAGAGATGACATGCGCGTGCGGGGCCACACCCTTCACCTGCGCACCCACCGTGATGGTGGGCGCTTCCAACACCGCGTCCACGATGTTGCCTGCCGATGTGCTGGCGGTGTGGCTGCCGTGACCGTCGGAGTCCTCCGGGGTAACGGCTTCGCTGACGAAGGTGAACGCGCCAATCAACTTATCGTTACAGGTATAAGCCGGGTTGTACTGCGGGTCACCCGCGTCGCAGACGCCAAAGTACTGCGGCGGCGCGGGGAAGTCATACCCATCAACCGGGCCGGGGTCGGCAAACGACGGATGGTCGAAGTTGATGCCGCTGTCCAGAACAGCAATAACCGTGCCTTCGCCCGAATTCGGAGTTCCAGTGGCGCTGCCGTCCCACACATTGAGCGCCCCGATCCATTCGGGGCCGGCGTCGGTCACCATCTGCTCCATCCGCTCTGCCTCAATCTGCTTCACGCCAGACAGGTCAGCCACTACCGCCGCTTCGGCTGGCGTCAGCGCCAACACGACGCCGTTGATGGCATACTGATATTGAGCCACAACGGTAACTTCACGGCCCAACGTCGCCGCAGCAGCATTAACCAGGTCAGTCTGGGCATTAACCAGATAGGCCTGGTAAGCGACGCTGGCTGGAGCCTTCAAATCGAAGGCAGAGCCAGTCGCTTCGGCGCTGGTGGCAGCCAATCCCGCCACGCCGCCGTCATACAGCGCCAGCGGAGCGTCGTCTAGCTGCACAATGTAGTTGGTCGCCCCACTCGTTGCCGGCTGGCGGCCCGAGTTGGGCGCCTGGTTGGCGCTGACAGTGGCAGCAAAAAGCGAAATTATCGCTACCAGGGCAACAACCAGAATGAATTTCTTTTTCATATTATCCCTCCTAAAGCAGGATATTTTGACGAACAGACTGACCAGGGTGATATAAAACCCCTGGACAGTACACAAAAACAAGTTGCAGGACAGAGATCGTGGCGTGATGTGGTGCTTATGTTAACCCTCCTTATTTCCTGAGATGGGGTGGGCCTGTGCGCAAATAGCTTACGGCGTCGTAGACGTGTAATTCCGCTGCGGACAGGCTCGTTGTGGCCTGATGATTGCGAAGATGATGTGCTTTGTCTGGTGGGCCACCTGGTTTGAATCATTGAATTGAGACGCAATCACATGAAACAGTAATCAATGCACATTGCTCGGTATTCTGAATGTGGGGGCTGAGGGACGGCCAGGTGCTTTGGATTCCAGCCGATAAGAGATTGAAGATCATATTGCCAGCAGATACATGTGATTGTGGGGAAACTTATATCTGCTTAAGAACAAACTAATCTGTGTCTAATTTTAACCGCCGATGGCAATTCGTCAAGTAGGATT
>CAYQYJ010000446.1:0-2039 GCA_964421605.1 uncultured Ardenticatenaceae bacterium
AATAAATCTTATCATAAGGTATTTAAGAGTAAAAACAACCGGTTTCGACCCATTGGGGGTCATAGCAGCAAAAAGATGCCAAATCTCACTTGGTTTAACTATTATAGGGTGTAAGATGATACAAACTGGTCAAGCGGCATTCTTCCAGTTTCAGGCCATTGTCGTCAATGGAGGTGAACCATGTTAAATACGTTACTCAACCCACAAAGCATTGCGATTATCGGGGCCAGCGATGATACAACCAAACCCGGGGGGAAAATACTGTACAACATTTTATTGAAAGGGTACGAAGGACATCTTTTACCCATCAACCCAACGCGAGAGCAGGTTCAAGGCATCCCAGCCTTTCCCTCCATCACAGCGCTCCCACGGATCCCAGATGTGGCATTCATCGCCATCCCGGCAAAGTTCGTCCGGCAATCGCTCACAGAATTGGCGCAGAAGGGGACAAAGGTCGTTGTGGTGCTCAGTTCTGGTTTTGGCGAAGTGAGCGCTGAAGGCAAACAAGAGGAGGCCGAATTAGCCCGAATTGCGGATGAATATGGCGCCCTCTTGCTGGGACCCAACTGCTCCGGCGCCATGTCGTATGCTTATGCCGGCAAATTTACCGGTTTTTTGCCGGATATGATGCCAGGCGGCGTTGACTTCATCAGTGGCTCCGGCGCATCCATTGACTTTTTGGCGGAACAGGCGGTGCGCCGCGGCGTGCCGTTTAATTCCTTTGTGACGGTGGGCAATTCAGCCCAAAGTGAGGTGACAGACATTTTGGGTTTATATGATGAAACTGATGAAGGCCACAGCGCATCCATCCTCATTTTGTACATGGAGGGCCTCAACGAGACGCAGGCATTTTTGCAATATGCCCGCAGCTTAAGCCAGAAGGGTTGTTTGTTGGCCGGCATTAAATCGGGCACAACGGATGCCGGCAGTCGCGCCGCCGCCAGCCATACCGGAGCGATGGTCAGCAATGACACGGCTGTTCAAGCCCTTTTCGACAAAGCTGGCGTTATTCGGGTACAGTCTCGTTTGGAATTGATTGACGTGACCTGCGCGCTGGTGTGCGCCAAAGGCAAAGTAGACGGAAACCGGGTTTGTATCATCAGCGATGCGGGCGGCCCCGGCGTCATGTTAGCGGATGAATTGAGCCGGCACGGTTTCGTTGTGCCTGTCCTTCATGAATCTACCCAGGCGCGCATAGCCGCGGCGCTGCCGGTTGGGGCCGGCGTCAGCAATCCCATTGATTGTTTGCCCACGAGAACCAGCGAGATGATCGCCCATATATTTGACATCATTCACACTGAAGAAGCAGACAATATTGATTACATTTTGTTCATTATGGGGGATTCTGGCTTATCCGACATCTGGGAAATTTATCAGGTTGTGGGCAAGGCCATGGACACGCTCCCCATTCCCATTTTCCCCACCTTTTGCTCGGTTATGTCTTCCTCTGCCGCCCTGCAAAAGTTCCGCCAGATGGGCAAATGCTATTTTGAAGATGAAGTATCCCTGGCGCGCGCCCTGGCGCGCATTGTCCACCGCCCCCGCGTGACGGCTCCCGTGACAGAACTGGCGAATTATGACTATCAGCGCATCCAGGCCGCTTTAGCAGATCAGAACGGCCCATTGTCGCCCCCACTGACGCGAGAACTATTGACGGCAGCCGGCTTGCAATTTCCGGAGCAGCAAGAATTAACAGAGAAGGGCGCATTGGCAAACGTCCCTTTTGCATTTCCCTGGGCGATGAAAGTGATGGGCCCGCTGCACAAAAGTGACGTAGGCGGCGTGCGGTTGGGCATTCATTCCCTGACCGCAGCGGAGCAGGTCTGGGATGAGCTCCTGGTTATCAAAGGCGCTTACGGCTGCATGGTGCAGCAGATGATCTCTGGCGCTGAGGTCATTATGGGCGCAAAGCGGGAGGAAGGCTATGGTCACCTGGTGGCGTTTGGCCTCGGCGGAATTTACACGGAAGCGCTCAAAGATGTGAGCTTTCATCTGGCGCCGCTGTCCCTGGCTGAAGCAAATAAAATGATTCGCTCCAT
>CAYQYJ010000446.1:2139-3479 GCA_964421605.1 uncultured Ardenticatenaceae bacterium
CCATCGGCTTCGTCCCAGGCCACCGACAGGGGGCGGCTGCCCGGCACAAATGTCGTGTTCAAGATTGTCAGCGTCAGGGTGTCCACGACCTGGAGCGCGCCGGCGCTGGTATTGGCTATGACCAGCACCCGGCCATCAGACGACAACGCCATCTGGCGCGGCTCATCCTGCACCGCGAACGACGTCGCCGCCTGCCACAAGAACAGGTCTACGATTTGAACGCGATCCGCCCCGGGCTGGCTGAGGAAAGCGTACCGACCATCTGGGCTAAACACAACATCCTGCGTGTAATACCCCCCGATGGTTAGCTCAGTCCAGGTTCCATCACTATTGTAGCGCCATAAGCGGTCAAATGCCGGCACATACAACGTCCCATCTGGCGCAAAAACCGGCTGGCCCGGCCTGTCCATCGCGTGCCATTGCGGGTTCACCTGACCGCTGTTCAGATCAACCAGCGCAACCCCGCCACTCTCATACCCGGTCACATACGCCATGGTCCCATCCGGACTTAAGGTCACCATTTCCGCATCTACCAGCCCCGTAAACGTCTGCTGCACCTGCCGCGTAGCCACGTTAAGCGCCGCCAGGGAATCAGAGCCATCGTGGGCGATATAAAGCAAGCTGCCATCGCTGTTAAACGCCATTCCCTTTGGCTCATCGCCCGTAGCAATGAGCGGCGCTATCGGCCATATGGTGGCCGGGTTCAGCAAAGTTACCTTGTCCTGCCAGCGATTAGACACGGCTAACAGGCCGTTATCCGGCGACAGCGCCAGATCCATCGGGGCATAACTGGTAAACGATGGCGGGCGAGGAACCAGCGCCACCGGGGCCAGCGGCGCGGCGGTCGTAAAGGCTAAAGTCACCTCTGCGTCCAGCCCATTGCCGGCAAAATCCCGCACCCCAGAACTAATATGCAGCGTGTAACTGATACCCGGCTCCAGTAAGACATCCGGCTGGAACCAGATCAAATCATTCTCAAGGCCCATGCTCAACGTACCGTTGACCGCTACGCCTCCTGCACTCAGCCACACCGTCTGCTCACTCACGGTCATCCGGTCAATCGCTTCCGACAGGCTAATGATCACCGGCGTATACAACGGCACATCGCTTTCCCCTGCACCAGGTCTCACCTGGATCACCTGCGGCGGCGTCACGTCCGACATTTCACCATACCCGTACACCATCACGGCATCCGCCCCATCATGGGCAACGTAGACCCGCTGCCCGTCTGGGCTGAGGGCCAGGCCATATGCCGGACCAGGGTAATCATGCTGGTTCAAGAGTGCGCCCGTTCGCCAATGCACCAGGGAGACGCCGCCGCTGCTCTGGTTGTTGACGAC
>CAYQYJ010000447.1:0-3477 GCA_964421605.1 uncultured Ardenticatenaceae bacterium
AGGTTTAATAAACCTGCCAGGTCTCACTGAAATGCTCTCCGGCTCTTTTCTTTGCTGCTCAATTTTTATTGTGCTAAAATGCGCAATCATTACATCCCGTCTATGCGGAGGATCTCTCTTGAATAAAAACACATTACGCAACTGGGGCATCGTCATTGCCTTACTCATCTTTAGCGGCATCGCCTCCGTGGGCTGGCCCGTTCTACGCAGCCAACTCGGCGGCGGCGGCGGCGGTCCGGTGCGCCCGCCGCAGCCCCCCCTGACAATCTCTATTCCGGCCCCCGTAAGCGGGCTTGTGCCCGAATCCATACTCAATGAAGAGGGCCAGCTAGAAGTGAACCCCTTGCTGGCTATGGGCGTACTCGGCGCTCTCGTCGTAGGCGGTATTGTCGTCGTAGGTGGCGGGCTGGCTTTCGTTTACACTCGCCTTGATCAAGGCATCGTGGCTGCCAAAGAAACAGAAACCTTCCAGACGACGCTCTCCAACCTGGACAAACGAGAAGTGGAACGGGTCAAAGCCTCCCGCAGCCAGCGACCCAGCAAGCCCATCCCTCCCCACGTCATGCCCCGTTGGTCCGTCATCAGCACGTCGCTTATTTTCATCCTGTTCGCCGTCTTCGTCAGCACAGCCATCAGCGACTCCATTTACCCCGAAGGCGTCATTATCACCCAGAGCGGCAGCATTCTCAACGCCCACACGCTCTTTATTTTGGGCGGCGTCGTCTTGACAGCGGTCATTCTGGGCTTGCTGTTCCGTCCTCAGTTATTAAATGTAGTAGATCAAGGCGAAGCTGCCGGCATTCCCTGGGACACCATCTACGTCATCATAACCGGCGCCATTTTCATCGTCATTGGCGTCGGCCTCGTCCTCTGGCTGAATACCCTGACCCCGCCCGGCTGATTGATTCCCCCCTCCCGCGCGCCCCATCACAAGGCTTGCCCACCTGGAGTGGGCAAGCCTTTTTTGTTGCCACACTGCATCACCGCCTGAGTATTCGCTCAGAAACGGTTCCCTTGCCCCTGGGGACGCTTTACCTGACCTGTTGGCGACGTTATAATGTGAGCAGGCTGCTCAAAGCAAGCGACTTATCATCCATTTGCTGCTGCGTCTGTACCCAACAAAGGTGGTTCCCATGTTCCGTCGCATCAAAATCGAAGAAGGCTGGTTTACCCTTTTCCTCGTTTGGGCCATGATCTTCACCGCCGGCCTGGCTGTGGTGCAAACCGAACTCATCAACGGACTGGAAATCATCCCCCTCCTGGGCACGATTGCCCTGCTGGCAGGTCTGGCCCTGGCCAAAAGCCGCTTTAGTGACCGCACTGCCCACCTCTTCTCTTTCATCTATGCCCTCTTTGTCCTGACATACCTGATCGGCCTGGTCTTGCCCGGCGAACTGCCCTGGCGCGATCGCGTCTTTGATATCCTCAACCGCCAGATTACCTGGCTGCGCAAAGCCTTTGGCGAAGGCAGCAGCCGCGACGGCATCATCTTCGTCATGCACACCTCCGCCGTCTTCTGGCTCTTGGGCTACACCGCCGCCTGGTTCACCTTCCGCCACGACCGCGTCTGGCGCGTGGTCCTGCCCACAGGCATTGTCCTGCTAAGCGTGGTCTACTTTTACCTGGGCCCCAAGCCGCTGGCCCTCTATTTGGGCCTATACCTGCTGCTCTCCCTGCTCTACGTATCCCAAACCCACCTGGTGGCCCATCTCAAAGAGTGGCGCCTGGCTGCCGTGCGCTATGAACGCAGCATCAACCTCACCTTCCTCCGCGCCAGCCTGATCGTCGGCATGTTAACCTTATTGGCGGCGTGGTATTTGCCGGCATTAAGCGCCAGCCCCACCGTCAGCGACGCCATCAGCGATATCAACCAGCCCTGGCGCAGTTTCCAGGACGACTGGACCCGCCTCTTCTCCTCCCTCCGCTCCTACGGCAGCCCCATTAGCGACCCCTACACCGACTCCCTCATCCTGGGCGGCCCCCGCACCGTAGGCAACAACCTGGTCATGGACATTTATGTTGACGAAAAACTCCCCTACGTCTACTGGCAGGCGGCTGTATTCGACGTATACGGCCCCGAAGGTTGGGACCCGGCGGGCGGCGAACAGGTGCTGCACTACCCCGAAGACGGCTACCTCGGCGTAAGCCCCACCCTGGCGCGGGAAGTCATCACCCAAACCGTCATTAACTACCGCGCCAGTTCCGGCGTCCTCTACGGCGCGCCCGACATCGTCGCCTCCGACCGCCAGATGTTGGTCACTCGCCAGTTCGACGAAACCGGGCACGAAATTATCAACAGCGTCAAATCCCGCTATGTGCTGCGCCAGGGAGACGCCTATCAAATCTGGTCCCAATACAGCGCCGCCGACGCTGCCAGCCTGCGCCAGGCTACCGTCAACTACCCTGCCTCCATCACCGACAACTACCTCTCCTACCCCGACACCATCACCCCCGAAACCCGCGCCCTGGCCGAACGACTGACCGCGCCCTACGACAACCCCTTCGACAAAGCCGTTGCCGTGCGCGACTATCTACGGGCTAACATCGTCTACAACGACCAGATTCCCGCCCCACCCGATGACGTAGACCCCATCCACTACACCCTGTTTGAAAGCCGCGAAGGCTACTGCAACTACTACGCCACCGCCATGGCCGTCATGCTGCGCCTGCAAGGCATCCCCGCCCGCGTCGCCGCCGGCTACGCCCAGGGGGAATGGGACGACGCCACCTCCTCCTATCGCGTCCGCGCCAGCAACGCCCACACCTGGGTGGAAGTTTTCTTCCCTGGCTATGGCTGGATCCAGTTTGAGCCAACCGCTTCTCTCCCCGTGGGCGACCGCCCGGAATCCGCTGCTGGCGGCGACAACTTCGCTTCCCCCTCGCTGCCGCCCAACCTGGACCGCCAGGAATTCCTGCCAGACGACGAATTCACCGAACAAGACAACAGCGACTTTACCCCTCCTGACCTCTCCGACCAATCCAGCGCCCTGCTCAGCCGCGATTGGCTGCTGCGCGCCGCCATTGGCGCAGCCGTCCTCATGGTTGCTGGCGGCCTGGTTCTGCTGGGAGGGCAGTTAAATCAGAGCGTAGAATCCGACGTACACAAAAGTTATCTGCGCTTGAGCAGTTGGGGACGTTTCCTGGACGTCCAGATTCGCCCCGCGCACACGCCCTACGAACGAGCCAACCTGCTCACCACCCAGGTCCCCGAAGGCCGCGCCCCCATACGTAACCTGACGCAGCAATTCGTCGCCAAAACCTTCAGCCCCAATCGCCAGGGAGACCCCAATTTTGACCCCCGCCAGGAATGGAAGATACTGCGCCCCCTGTTGCTGCGCAAAAGCATCAGCAAATGGCTGGCCCGCTTCCGCCGCGGTTAACGATCGCCAGATAAGTTCCCAGAGTCAAGGCTTTAGCCGGCAAGGAACCATCCATAAATAAGTTCCCGGAGTCGAGGCTTCAGCCGGCTGAAGCCTC
>CAYQYJ010000448.1:0-3473 GCA_964421605.1 uncultured Ardenticatenaceae bacterium
ATTACCCTCTGGCTCAACGAAGGGCGCGTCAACCTGGCGGACGTCGCCCGCCGCAGCCAGCCGCTGCCGGCAGAAACCACAGACGCCAGCGCAGAGGGACAGTTTGCCTCTATCACGGGTCGCCTCACCGCCGCCGAAAGCGTGGGCGACGATCTATTTTTACGCGCGGGGGAGTACGTGCGCGTGGAACGCCAGGTGGAAATGTACGCCTGGACAGAATCGGAACAATCCGATGAGGAAACCACCAACTACATCTACGAACAAACCTGGACCAGCGACGTGCCAGCCTCAGCCGGGTTTGCCAACCCCGAAGGGCACGAAAACCCGCCGCTCCCTTTCCCCGGCGGCGTATTTCTAGCCAGTCAGGCAGCCATCGGCGCCTATACGTTTGATCCGGGCCAGGTGACCCTGCCCCGCAACCAACGCCTGCCGCTTTCGGCGGCCCAGATCAGGGAATCATCCTACCCCATCGTCGCAGATTTCATCTTCCTGGGCGCAGGCACGCTGGCAAACCCCAACATAGGCGATGTGCGCGTCAGCTATTGGGTCGTGCCCGCCAACGGGGTGGCTACCGCTTTCGCCCGCGTGCAAGGAAACACGTTGCAGCCTTACTACCACAATGACAAAGTAAGCCTGTACCGCGTGCTGTTGGGCGACCGCGTGGCAGCGTTAGAGATGCTTCAGTTTGAATACCGCGCCGCGTTGTGGGGCGTGCGTTTTGCTGGATTTTCGCTGATGTGGGGGGGTGTGGCGCTGTTGTTTAGCCCAATCAATCTGTTGTTGGGCTGGCTCCCTGGCTTACGCGGGGTGGGGCGCTGGCTGACAGGGCTGGTTTCCGGGGTGATTGCCGGCACTCTATCCCTCATCACCATCCTCATTGGCTACCTGGCGCACAACCTGCTGGCCCTGATCATCTTCCTACTCTTGTTAGCGGCAGGCGTAGCCCTCTGGCAACGCCGCTCACAAACCCAGGTCGGCGCGAAGTTGGGGTAAACACGCCTCCGCGGCTTCCCGCCCCAAAGCCAACAGGCGTTCCGCCTGGTGAAAGCGCACAAACGAAGCGCCGTTCAACTTGGGCGCAATCAGGCAATCTACGTGAGTTAGCCCCCCGCCAGCCCGCCGGATTAACGTCTCCATACCCATCAAGCCGGCCCCCAACGGGCCTAGCCGCCTGTTCCAATGGGGGGCGAAAATATCCACGCCAATCACATAATCCGCCCCCATAGCCCGCACCACCTCTGCCGGCAAATTATCCGCAATCCCCCCATCCACCAGATAGCGCCCATTCATGTGCACGGGTTCTACAAAGCCCGGCACCGAGCAGCTTGCCCGCACCGCTTCTGCCACCCGCCCTTCGTACAACACCACCGGGTCGCTCGTTTCCAGGTCGGTCGCCATCACCGCCAGCGGCGTAGGCAGGTCGCAAAACCACAGGTCCCCCAGGACGCACATCATGCGATGTTCCAACCGCGTAAAAGAAAGCAAGCCATTCCGCGACAGCGCCGGTGAAGCCACCGTGCGCCAGCCCGCATGTTCAGCCATCTTCTCAATTTCGCACAGGCTCAGCCCGGCGCAATACGCCGCGCCCACCACCGAACCCGCGCTCGTTCCCGCCACCACATCAATATGCAGCCGCGGCTCGCGCATCAACACCGACAACACCCCCACGTGGGCAATAATGCGGGCCACCCCGCCGCTCAACGCCAACCCCACGCGGGGATAACCATTTCGTTTTATGATAGGTAATGACATGATACTACCAGGAATCAACACTTGGTGCGCGGGCATCCTGCCCGCAAAACGCTTCCACTTGGTGCGCGGGCATCCTGCCCGCAAGGGGCTGCCGCTTAAAACACCTCTTGGTTGCTAAAAATCTATCGAGCGACCCTCATAGGCATACTCGAACAGCTTTTGCAGTTCGTCACTGTCGGGCACGCGGCGGCTCATCAGCAAATTGGAGTCGGTGTCGGCGCGCTCGCACATCGGTTGCAGCATAGCCGCAAATTCGGCGGCGGAAATGCCGGCATCGCGCATACTCAACGGCAGCCCCACCCGCTGCATCAAATCCCGTACAGCCCGCGCCAGGCTGGCGGCGGCTATCTCTTCCGTAGCTGCCGGCAGCCGCAAAATATAGGCAATGTCTTGATAACGCGCCGTCCCCGCCGGGGCCACAAACTCAATCGTGTACGGTAAAAACAGCGCCGTAATTCGCCCATGTGGCAGGTCGTGAAACAACGCCCCGGCGCTGTGCCCCAGCGCGTGCGCCAGCGCCACATTGCTGTTACCCAACGCCAACCCGGCAATCGCCGCCGCGTTTGCCATCTTCTCCCGCGCCTCCATATCCGCCGCCCCCTGCGCCACCGCCCGCGGCAAATAGCGGAACACCAGGTCCACCGCCTTCAGGCAGGGCCCATCCGTAAAATCATTAGCCCAGTTACACGTATACCCTTCTACCGCGTGCGTCAACACATCAATGCCCGTGTCCGCCGTCGCCCGCCGCGGCAAATTAGCCGTAAAAAAGGGATCAACCACTGCCAGGTCAGCCGTCGCTTCCGGCGCGCCCAGCGTCAGCTTCCGCTGCTCCACCGTGTCCGTCAGCACCACCGCATAACCCGTCTCCGAACCGGTGCCCGCCGTCGTGGGAATGCACAGCAGCCGCGCTTTCTGCCGCAGTCCCAACGTCTCCATCGGGCTGATGGCTGCCGGGTCCAGGTCAGGCCGCTCATACAAAATCCACATGGCCCGCGCCGCATCCATGCACGAACCGCCGCCCAACCCAACGATCCAGTCAGGCGCGTATGCCTGCATAACCGCCGCCCCCCGCTGCACCGTTTGCAGCGACGGCTGCGGCTCCACTTCGGCAAAGACGGCGCTCTCAATGTTCGCTTCCTGCAAAACCGTCTGCACCTTTTGCGGAAAGCCTAAACCCACCAACACCTCATCGGTCACGATAAGCGCGCGCCGCCCCTGCAGCTCGCTCAGATACGTCAGCGCATCCTCGCCAAAATAGACTTGCGGACTTCTAAAAAACCACATAGTTGGCCCCCGCCTATTTGGGCCACTCCGTTTCCACCTTCTGCGCCGCCGCCACCAGTTCCGTCGCCGCCTTGGGCGCTTTCATAATCTTCATCATGTTCCCCTTCAACTTAAGCTGGCGCGTCACCAGCCCTTGTATCGGGTCCAACTTCCCCGACAGCACCCGCTGCCAGATAGCCGAGGGCGCTGCCAGCACAAAAGCCGGGTCCTTAGCCCCCATATCCTCCACCTTAAACGCATCACGGCACGCCCCATGCCACAAATCCAGATAGAGATAAGTTTCATCGGTGAACCCGGGACTTTTGTTAATCACAAAATAAAAATCCCCTTCCCAGTCATGAGCCGCCTTGCGGTAACCCTCGCTGTTATTCACCTCAACCATCAAAGCCTTCACCCATGCGTCCGTGCCAAACATTAACCCCATACCATTCTCCTCC
>CAYQYJ010000449.1:0-3464 GCA_964421605.1 uncultured Ardenticatenaceae bacterium
GTAGGTGGGCGTAGGCGATGCGCCTGTACTCGTGATGGTCAGGGGCGTGGGGCGCCGTCCAGACAGCCTTCGGGTAGGGTGAATTCAGTGAGGGGGACGCTTTGGGTACGGGCTACGTCCAGGCCAAACTGGCAGACGGCGCCGGCAGAGGAGAGGACGCCGGCAAGGACGTTGCCGTAGACGGCGTCGCCCAAAGCGGTGAAGGCGGGCAGGTCTACCCAGTTAGGAATGACAACGGCGGTCTGGCTTTGGGCCACAAAGCCGGCTAAGAGGGGATAGACGCGGGCGTCCACGCGCACCTGACGGTTGGCGGGCACGCGGCCAGCGTCGCGCAGCAGAATTAAACTCTGTTCGGGATTGGTAAGAAACTGGGCCAGGGAGAGGGCAACTCTTTGCTGCCGTTGGGAAGAGGCCGTATTGAGCATAACGGCGTCTACGGGCAGCAGGGGCGTGGCGCGATGACCGGGGAGAGCGGGTAAGGGGGCAACGGCGAATTTGCCGGCATCCATGGCCGCAGTTAAAGCGGGAATAACGTCGGGGCGAGCCACGTAATAAGCCACCTGTTCCTGAATAAACAGGTTTTGCAGGGTGGTTTCATCCCGCAGCATGATGACGCCGGGCGACTCTTGTGCCGCTTTCAGCCAGTCCAACCAGGCGTTAAAGCCACTGTCGCGCAGTTCAAAATTTTCGGCGGTGTCAAACAGAACATCGCCAAAGACGCCAATGCCCCAATACATCTGGCCAAAACGGGGGGTGAGAGCGATGCGTTGCCCGGCTTCCGCCTGCTGCAACCATTCGTCCAGGTCAGCGGCAGGGGCGGCGACGAGCGTTGGGTTGTAAAACAAAGCCACCGGCTGCAAGGAAAGGGGCAGCCCGTAAAACTGTTCTTGATAGCGGAGAGCCAGCGCCGCCGCCGCCAGATAATCATTGCCGCCCCAATCGTTTCGTTCCAGACCGCGAATGAGGCCGGCGTCAGCCAGTTCGCGGATCCAGTCGCTGCGGCCAATGAAGAGGTCTGGCCCCAGGCCCAGGTCGGCTGTTTCCTGGTAGCGGCGCTGCATTTCAGCGGCGGGGATCATGACGCTGATGATGCGGGTCTGGGGGTGGATTTCCTGGTATTGCTGCAAAATCTGGTTGAGGATAGGCGTTTCGGTTTCGTTGAAGCTGTGCCACAAGAGGACGCGCCCGCCTGGTTCATCAGCGGGCAGCGCGGCGCGGCAGCCGGATAAGAGCAAACCGAACAGGAGGATGAGGAGCCAAACAGCGTGGTGAAGGGTTCTGGCAGCCATAGCGGGTCAGGCAGCGGCGCGGGCGGTGGCCTGGGCCACGGCGGCGTGAATTTGGGGCAGGGCGGCGACAGCGGCGGCTTCGCCCAGGGCGAAAAGTTCGGCGGCGCGCGAAAAGCCAATGAAGAGGGAAACGCTGGGAGGAACTTTGGGGCGGAGCAAGACGTCGGGCGGAGATTGCGCCAGACGGAACTGGGTCAGGGCGGCCAGCATGATCATCTCCACCTGCCAGAGTTCTTGGGCGACGTGGGGGAGCAGGGGGATTTCCATGGTTTCAAACGTGCCGGCATCGGGCATCACTTCGCCAGCGGTGGGCAGCACGTCCACGGCAATGACCACATCGGCGCCCATTTCGCGCACGACATCGGTGGGCACGTTGTTCAGGATGCCGCCATCCACCAGACGGTAGCCGCCCATTTCGACGGGGGCAAAGACGCCAGGCACGGACATGGTGGCGCGCATGGCGTCTACGACGCGCCCCCCGCGCAAGATGACTTCGCGGCCGGTGCGTACGTCTACGGCTAGCAGGGCGGTGGGGAGGCGCAAATCGGCAAAGGTGAGGTCGGGGCCGAGCATCTGGGCAAAGTAGGCGCGCAGACGCTCGCCTTTGAGCAACGCCTGGCGCGTGGGGCGGCGGTCCAGGAAGCGCATAACCTGTCCTGGCTGGGGAGCGCGGATGAGTTCCGCCTCAATTTCAGCCAGGGTATGCGGGCTGGCATAGGCGGCGGCTATCAAGCCGCCCATGCTGGTGCCGGCGAGCAGGTGTACAGGAATGCCTTCCCGCTCCAGCACACGTAAGACGCCAATGTGCGCCAGACCGCGCGCGCCGCCGCCGCCGAGGGCTAAGCCGATTTTGATTGGATTTGCATCCGTAGTCATCATAAACCATTCACAGATTGCGCAGATTTACGTTTGGGCAGGGGCTGCGCGTGGACACCCCGTAGGACAAGCTGTTAGCTTGTCCCTCTCTGGTCAAACTAACAGTTTGACCTACAGTAGGAGGCTGCCTTCGTGGCGCAAGAGCCACTCTTTGCGCCAGAGGCCGCCGCCGTAGCCGGTGAGTTTGCCGTCGCTGGCAAGGATGCGGTGGCAAGGGATGACGATGGGGATGGGGTTTTGCCCGTTGGCGGCGCCCACGGCTCTGACAGCCTGGGGGTTGCCAATGGCGTTGGCGACGTCCTGGTAGGAGAGGAGGCGACCGTAGGGGACGGTGAGGAGTTCTTGCCAGACGCGCTGTTGGAAGGGCGTGCCGGCAGGTTCCAGGGGGAAGTCAAAGGTCTGGCGCTGGCCCTGGAAATATTCGGCTAATTGCCGGCAGGCGGCTTGCAAGTGAGCGGGGAGTTCGTCCTGGGCGGGAGTGGCGGGCGCGCTGTCCAGAAAGTTGATGGCGGTGATGGCGGCGTTGCTGCCGAGGATTTCGAGTGTGCCAATGGGAGATTGGCAGTAGGCGCGGTAGGATGGCAGGTTTTTACCGCCAAGACGCGACGAGGAATCAGAGGGTGTGTTCATGTTTGTCTTTTTTTGCCGGTCATTGACTATGCGAATTGCGGTACGATTTTGATAAGGCGCGGTTTTGCCGCCGCCAGGGGTTGTAGAGAGCTTTATTTTATCATATTTTGAGAGGCGTCGCCGATGGAAATCGGCGACGAGGGGCGGGCAGGATGCCCACGTTACGAGGGGGTTGGCGGGTTGCCAATCGGGGGGACAGGGGGTAAGCTTAGGCGCAATGATGGTCGAGTTGTTACAGGCGGCTTATGCGTATGCCGGCACGCACACAGACGAACTGCTGCAGGCGCTGCGCCAGCATCTGCTGCTCGTGGCGGTGGCGTTGGGCATTGGCATGGTCGTGTGCATCCCGCTGGGCATCTGGACATCGCGCTCGCGCTCTGTTTCGCTGGTGGCGATTAATGCCGGCAACACCCTGCGGGTTGTGCCCAGTCTGGCTATCTTGTTTCTGGCGATTCCCTACTTCGGTCTGTCGTTCACGTCGGCGGCGATTGCCCTGACGATTCTGGCGCTGCCGCCTATTTTGATTAACACGGATGCGGCTTACCGCACGATTAATCCGGCGATCCGCGAAGCCGCTTATGGGATGGGCATGGAGCGGCGACAGGTGTTGTGGCAGGTGGAGACGCCGTTGGCTTTGCCGGTGATCGTTGCCGGCATTCGCACCGCGGC
>CAYQYJ010000450.1:0-1573 GCA_964421605.1 uncultured Ardenticatenaceae bacterium
ATCACAAAATCATCCAGCGACATGGTAAAAGCCAGCAGCGCCGCGGAGATGATGCCCGGCATGAGCAAGGGCAGCGTAATGCGCCGGAAGGTGGTCCATTCGTCCGCCCCCAGGTCGGCGGCGGCTTCTTCCAGCCGCCGATCCATGCCATGCAGCCGCGCCCGCACCACCACCGTCACAAAGGAGATGTTAAATGCCACGTGGGCAATCAGCACCGTATAGCGGCTGAGGGGCACAGCCACAATGACAAAGAAAAGCAGCGCGGACAGGGCCATCACGATGTCGGGGATGATGATGGGCAGGTAGAGGGCGGCGTCAAAGGGCAGTTTGCCGGCAAAGTCGTACCGCTCCAAGACCAACGCCGCCAACGTGCCCAGAATAACGCTGATCAGGGTAGACCAGAAACCCACCCACAGGCTGACGCGCAAGGCGCTGGCAATAGCCGCGTCCTGGAATAACTCCCGATACCAGCGCAGGCTGAACCCTTCCCAGACGCCCACGACTCTGTTGGCGTTGAAGGAGTAGATAACGAGGACAAAGATGGGCAGGTAAAGGAAAACGAAGATGGCAATGGCATACCAGGAGAGGGAACGCTGGGAGAATGCCGGCAGCAGCGGACGCCAAAAACGCCGCGGATGGGGTTTAATCTTGGGGAACGTGTCAACTTGGGGGCGTGTTATCGTGGTCATTTAGCATAAAAATTCCTGTGCATGGGAGCCAGACGGCTCGTTTATCTCTTGTGCTTTCACTCCCGCGCTGCGCCAGAGCGAAAGTAAAGGATGGTTGCCGCCAACATGATAGCCATCAGAATAAAGCTGACCGCCGAGCCAAAGGGCCAATCGCGCACGGTCATAAACTGCTGCTGCAACAGATTGCCCACCAGGGAGACGCGCGCGCCGCCCATCAAGTCGGGCGTCACGTAGGCGCCCAACGAGGGAATAAAGACAATGATCGCCCCGGCGACGATGCCTGGGCGCGACAGCGGCAGCAATATGCGCGTGGTGCTGTGCCACTTGCCCGCGCCTAAATCGGCTGCGGCTTCCAACAGAGACCAGTCCAGCTTCTCCAGATTGGAGTAAAGGGGCAAAATCATGAAGGGTAAATAACCATAGCAGAGGCCGAGCATGACTGCCGGCAAATTAAACAACAAAGGCAGCTTGTGCGTCGTCGCCTCCGCCAGCCAGGCAAAGAAACCGCTGTTGCCCGCCAGCATCACCGCCTGTTCATGCAGCGTAATGGCCCAGAAATTGTTGATCAGACCCGAATCGCGCAAGATCAACATCCAGGCATACGTGCGCACCAGAAAATTGGTCCAAAACGGAATCATCACCAAAAAGATCAACGTCCCCCGCCACCGCCGCGGCTGGCGGGCAATCCAGAACGCAAACGGATAGCCCAGAGCCAGACAAATGAAGGTGTTCAAGATGGCCAGCCCCAATGACCGCCCAAAAATGCGCAGGTAAATGAAGTCGCCGTTAATGCGGCTAAAAAAGCGCACGTAATCGTTGAAATAAACGGTCAGGTTGTCCAGTTGCAGCGGCGGATAAGTAACCGTGCCCAGGCGTGAGCGTTC
>CAYQYJ010000450.1:1673-3451 GCA_964421605.1 uncultured Ardenticatenaceae bacterium
CAAATCCAACGCCGCCAACAGCCCATATATCAGATAAGCCGCCAGCGGGGGCCAGGCAGCCAGCGCCAGTTCCGCGGGCAGCGGCGTCCAGTTAAATGAGGAAAAGGTCAGCCAGCGCAGGCTCAGCGCCAGCCATAACAGAAACTGCCCCCAGGAAAGATAAAGGGCAGCGCGGTGCAGCGGATTAAGGCCGCTCAGCCAAAGTGATGGGCGGGGAAACGGTTGCGCATCTTGCATAGAACACCCAAAATCCTGCCGAACCAGGCGGTTATGGACGCAGCCGGCATGAGCGCCAGAGGCGCTTCTGTCCTTAAATATTTGTCCCACTGCTGCCAGTTATTGCTTTGCATGGTGGTCAAACAAACACTCACTGCGTCAAAACACAAAAAATGACCCCAGGACGGGTGTGGAGAGTGAAGCCCCGCCACACACGTCTTGGGATCACAATTTCGTAAAAGCGGCTCAATTCAGCAACGCGCCCGTCTTCATCTAAAAACGACGCGCCGCTGGCGTTTTCCACTTTTCCCTATTCAGTCAAAATTTGGGCGTTCTCAACGGCCCAATGAACTAACACATTATCACCTACGTTGAACTGCGTGTCGTAGCGGTTGCCATAATTCTGCATGCGGACAAAAATATGCCCGTTATCCGCCAGCGTAACGCGATAGCGTGTATCTGTGCCAATGTAAATGGCTTCTTCCACACGACCATCCAACACGACCGTTTCATCTTCGACTGCCAGGTATTGGCGCATATCGAACGAGCCAGAAGGGACTTTGCCGCCAAACATGCGCGCCACCTGTTCCGCATCCAAAAACTCGTCCTGCACGGACACCATGCCAGGCGGATACAGGTTGATTTTCTCCGGGCGCACAGCCACCGTGACCGGTTGGTTGCGGCGCAAACTGCGCCCTTCAGCCACGCCCTGCACCAATGCTTCCCCCACCATCACCGTCGCCTTAGCGCCTTCCGTGACCACCATACCGTCCAGGAAGTTGGTCTCGCCAATAAAATCGGCCACAAACCGGTTGGCAGGCTGTTCGTAAATGTCGCGCGGCGATCCCACCTGCTGCACCAGACCATGACTCATGACGGCAATGGCGTCGGACATGGTCAGCGCTTCTTCCTGGTCATGCGTCACATAAATAAAGGTAATGCCTACTTCGGCTTGAATGTGCTTTAACTCTAGCTGCATCGTCTTACGCAATTTGAGATCCAACGCGCCCAGCGGTTCGTCTAGCAGCAGCACCTTGGGGCGGTTAACCAGGGCGCGCGCCAGCGCCACTCGCTGCTGCTGCCCGCCCGAAAGCTGCGTTGGCTTGCGGTCGCTCATGCCTGGAAGCTGCACCAGTTCCAACACTTGACCAACGCGCCGCGTGATTTCGGGGCGGGAAACGTGCGCCATTTCCAGACCAAAGGCCACGTTTTGCGCCACCGTCATGTGCGGAAAGAGGGCGTAGTTTTGAAAGACAGTGTTGACCGGGCGGCGGTAGGCGGGAATGCCGGCAACCTGCTGCCCATAAATCAAAATATCCCCCTGCGTCGGCTGTTCAAATCCGGCAATCATGCGCAGCGTCGTTGTCTTACCACAGCCGCTTGGCCCCAGCAGAGAGAAAAACATACCGTCCCCAATTTGCAGCGAGATGTGATCCACCGCCATCACCTCGCCAAACTGCTTGGACACATTCTTCAGTTCAACCGCCGTCCGCCGACCCATCATGCTACATACTCTCCAAGAATGTGTAATTTTACACATGTCCCCGCTAATGCAAAATATT
>CAYQYJ010000451.1:0-3440 GCA_964421605.1 uncultured Ardenticatenaceae bacterium
GGGGGATGGGGGCCTGCCTTCCTCCGTTTACCGGATTATTTTCTTGAACCTCAACAGCGGTGCCCCCGTAGGGGCGTATTGCATACGCCCTTCAAATAATCGTGACGCAAATTGCCAAAAGGATGTCATTCCGAGTGAAACGAGGAATCCCAACCGTGCTGGCAGGCAAAGGCGGTAGGGATTCCTCTGCCAATTTGCGCGGACAAGCTAACAGCTTGTCCTACATTTTTCTCCGCGTCCTCCGCGTCTCCGCGTGAGGCTATTTTCGAAGGAGGCCCCGACCCTGCCATACAGAGTGTGGTCGGGCGTCAATGTACGGAAATGAAGCAGCAATGCGGCGGCGATGAAAACAAGATGAGGCAGCAATGTGGCGTCAGTGGGCAGCAATGAGGCAGTGATGTTTGTATGGCAGGGTCAGGATGACATATTTTCAAGACTGGCGCAATCTTTAAGATTGAACCACTCTACACCAACTAATTTTGAGACAATCCCCAGGCGTAAGCGGCTGGCAGCGCCACGCGCTGGCTGCGCCGCCAGATACCCGGCAAGCGGCGCACCTTGCCCCAACCGCTCACATGCGCGCGGCGCGAGAAAACGTCATAATCGTGCGCTTCAATGTCCGCCAGGATGCCGCGGTACAACTCCGCCGCCGCCCCAATAGCAAACCGCCCGCTGGCGTCCAACATACCGATTCCCGGCCATGCTTCTTCGTATAACTGATGGTTCCGCCGGATCTGGAACTGCATGAAAGCGCGCCAGGCATCCGTCACCCGCCCCGCCGCCAGATCGGCCCGGCTCAAACCATACGCCGCCAGCTCTTCCTGGGGCAGGTAAACGCGCCCATTCTGCAAATCCTGCGCCACGTCGCGCAAGATATTGGTCATCTGCAGCGCCACGCCCAATTTAATGGCGTAAGGCATAGCTGCGCTGCTGCTGTAGCCAATAATGTGCATACTCATCAAGCCTACCGTGGAAGCCACACTGTAGCAGTAAGTCGCCAGGTCGCCAAATGTCTGGTAGGAAGATTGCGTCAGGTCGCGGCCCACGCCATCGAGCAGTTGGTGCGCGTAATGCAGCGGAATGTGGTAACGCACGCGGGCGTCGGTCCAGGCCACCACCACCGGATCATCCATCTGTGCATGGCTGCCCAGCGCTTGCTGCCGCCACGTCGCCAGTTGACCCGCTACATCCCCCTCCCCCTGATCCACAATGTCGTCGCTCACGCGGCAGAAGGCGTACAGCGCCCGCACGGCGCGTCGCTTATCTGCCGGCAGCAGTCCCGAAGCCATGTGGAAAGAGCGACTGTGCTGCGCCGTTAAGGCTTCACAGAACTCATACGCCCGCTCCAATTGCCCGCTTTTGGCGACGTGATGGTGCGAGAAGGTGGGCAGGCTGTCTGCCTGGCTTTGCGCCAGCGATAGCAGGTTGTGTTCCCAGGCTGTGTGAGCGAGTGTCATTGCTTCCTCCAGAGCTGTATGGGCGTAGCCAGGGCGCTCAGGCCATGACCAGGTCGCGTGGTGTGTAAGTCACATAGTCAGGATGTTGGCGACCCACAGGCACAGGCCCGCCAATCAGTTCATCTACAATCTTGGCTGAAGCCAGCACCCCAGGGATGCCCGCCCCCGGATGCGTGCCCGCGCCCACAAAATACAGGTTCTCAAAATCTTCCGACCTGTTATGCGGGCGGAACCAGGCAGATTGCGTCAGAGTAGGCTGCACCGAGAAGGCTGAACCCAGGTAGCTGTTCAGTGTGTGCTGGAAATGCCTGGGGTCAATCATCTGTTCCGCTACAATGTTCGCCTGCAAATCGGGCAGATAGTTGTCCTCCAGGAACTGCATAATAGCGTCCCGATAAGGCCTGGCTGTGGTTGCCCAATCAATATTTGCCCCCAGGTGCGGCACAGGCGACAGGACGTAAAATGCCTCATGTCCTGGCGGCGCCATCGTCGGGTCGGTGAGAGTGGGCATATGCAGATAGAGCGAGAAATCCTCCGCCAGCTCCTTGTTGGCGAAAATGTCCCGCAGCAGCCCCTTATACCGTTCGCTCAAAATGATGTTGTGGTGCGCCAGCTTGCCATCCGTGTAACGTCGCTTGGTGCCAAAGTAGATAACAAACAAAGACATGCTGTACTTCATATTTTGCATGCGGCGGTCGCTGTTCTTGCGGCGATACGCGGCGGGAATCATATTCAGGTACGTGTAGGCCACGTCCGCATTGGACACCACCACGTCCGCCTTGATGACTTCCCCATCCGCTAACCGAATACCGCGCGCCTTTTTCCCTTCAATGAGAATCTCATCCACTTCCGCGTTTAGCGCCACCTGCCCGCCCAACTCAGCAAACAGGCGCGCCATGCCGTTGACAATCGCCCCCGTGCCCCCCTGTGCGTAATGGACGCCCCACTGCCGCTCCAAATAATGAATGAGCACGTACAGCGAAGCGGCATCCAGCGGGTTGCCGCCAATGAGCAGGGGATGAAACGAAAAGCAGCGGCGCAGAAACTCATCCTGAATGAACTTAGACACATAGCCATAGACGCTGCGGTAAGATTGCAAGCGCACCAGGTCCGGCGCCACCTTCAGCATGTCGCTGACGCGCAGGAAAGGCTTATCAATCAGCGCCATGCCCGTGTTAAAAATCTCTTTGGTGCTCTCAATAAACCGCGTGTACCCATCGCGGTCTGCTGGATTCCAGCGGTCAATCTGCTCCAGAATAAAGTTGTGGTCGCCGTTGTAATCAAAAGCCCGCCCTTGATGGTCAAAAATGCGGTAGAACGGGTCAAGGGGTGTAATCTGGAAATAGTCGGCGGCGTTTTTGCCGGCAATCTCCCAAATCTCATCAAACATGAACGGCGCCGTGATCACCGTCGGCCCCCCGTCGAACTTAAAGCCGTTTTGCTCATACACATAAGCGCGACCGCCTAACTTGTCCCGCTTCTCAAATATCGTCACCTGATGCCCCCGGGCTGCCAGCCGTATCGCCGCCGCCAACCCGCCAAAGCCACTGCCTATAACGATAATTTTTTTTGTTTCCACTGTTTCCTTCCTGCTTCCTTTTTCCAACCCTTCACCAACCCGGCAAAGCGGGCGAAAAACTTCGCTGCCGGCAATTCTGGGCGCCTAAGCGCCCAGAATTGCCCATAAAAAGGGGTGTCAGCCCCGCCGCAGTCGGGCGGTGACACCCTCCACGATTAACTGCACTGCTCCTGCATGTTAGGGTGCATTGCCCCATTGCACTGGCGGCGTCACCACAACGGCTGTATAGGTAAGATAAAGCTATTATACACCTAATGTCTAATAATTGTCAATACTTTGCACATGTTTATTTCAGATTTTAGCTGTTACTCATATTGCCAACAAGCCATAGCCGCCTCCCCAGTGGGACAATTTGCCAAATTGTCCTCTCCCCACCCCCCGGCAGACCATTGAATCCAGAAAAA
>CAYQYJ010000452.1:0-3411 GCA_964421605.1 uncultured Ardenticatenaceae bacterium
CAACTCATTTGAAACACACCATTGCCCAGGTTGTTTGGGCTAAGAATTAGCGAACCAGTAAATCGCGGGTGAGGGCGCGCAGGGCAGCGTCAGCCAGTTGGCGCACGTAGGCGTAGTCGGTGAGGCTAATCATGGAGGCTGGGGCGTGCAGATAGCGGCCGGGGATGGCAATGGTAGCTGCCGGCATACCCACGCCTGCCCGTTGAATAGCGCCTGTGTTTGTACCGCCGCCGCCGGGCTGCCGCACCTGGAAGGGAATGCCTAGTTCGTGGGCTGTGCGCAGGATGTGGCTCACCAGGCGCGGGTCTTGAATGGTGCGGCTGTCCATGACGTAGATGCTGGGACCGCGCCCCAACGCCACGTTGGGGCTGACGTCCTGTTCCGCGGGCAAGTCATAAGCGGGCGTACATTCCAATACCAGGGCCACGTCCGGTTCAATAGCGAAGCTGGCGACGTGGGCCCCAGCCATGCCCACTTCTTCTTGTACGGTGAAGGCGGCGTGCAAGTCAAACGGGAAGCGTTCCCCGCGCAGCAGTTCAATGAGAATGGCGCAGCCGGCGCGGTTGTCCAGCGCCTTGCCCAGGGCGATGTCGCCATATTCCTGGTAAGGGGTCAGGAATGTGGCCCGGTCGCCCACTTTCATTTTGCCCTGCCCCTCATCCTTGCCGCCGGCGCCGATGTCAATGCGCATACTGCTCGTCTTGACCACCTGCGACCGTTCGCTGGCGGTGTTTAGCAGATGCACCGGGCGCGCCCCAATGACGCCTGTCACTTTCTTGGGCCCGACCTGCACCACCTTGCCCAACAGCATCCGGTCGTCTAGCCCGCCCACTTTCTCAAATTTAGCCGTGCCCAGGCTGTCCACGCTGGTGATCATCAGCCCCACTTCATCCATGTGGGCATCCACCATAACGCGCAGGTCGGAGCGACCATCCCCTTTTTTCAGCGCCAGCAAGTTGCCAACGGCGTCTACGCGCCATTCGTCTACGTGGTCGGCAATCAAGTCGCGGATGAGCAGACGGACATCTGTCTCTTCCCCGGCGACGCCCACAGCTTCAGTTAGTTTTTGCAGCAGTTCGTTCATAGATTCTCGCTAATCGTCAGGAAAAATGAATCAGGGTTTCGCAGATTGGATCGGCGGAATCCTGGTCTCACAGAACGTTGATAAACACGGCTACCTGATAAGCGCCCGCGCTGCAATTGCCCGTCCCTAACGCCTGCACGCGCCCTGAGGAGGCGGTATCGCTGCCGATGGGGTTGTTGGACAGGTCATTGTCGCTCAGTGTAAGCGTCTCGCAGACGCCGCCCAGGAGGAGTTCAGTGCATAAGACTACCTGAGTATTGCTGCCGAGCAAAACCGAGGGAATCGTGTTATCGGGGAGTCCCATCTGGCCTGAGGAAAGGTATGTACCCAGGTCTAGCGTGACACAATCGCCGCTGAAGAACGTGCCCGTGTATAAGGAGACCTGGTGTACGCCTGGGGTGCAGAGTCCTTCCGCTGGCAGGGAAGCAGGGGGGTCTTGGGCCAGAGCGGCCGGGGAGCGCAGCGCCAGCAGGCAGGCAAGCATGAACAGTAACAGCGTCAGGGTGCGGATACGGGGTGTATAATCGGTCATTTTCGCGCTCTCCTTTGCCTGTTCGTCGTCAGGCTATCCTCACATCGTCGTCGGGGCTGCCCCCGTCACACGCTGTGCGGCCGGCTGGATGGATGGAGAGGATTGTGAAGCCGGGTGAGGTAATCGAGAAATTGACCCTTCTATTATACACCAATTGTCAGCTTTGTTTCTGGTAGGGGCAGGTTTGAAACCTGCCCCTACTTTTGTCATTTGACCTCTCAGCGAATGTCTGGCGCGGCAGGCACGAAGGTAACGTCGAAGCTGTCATAAGCCAGGTGTAGCAGGGGGTCGTTATTGCCAAAGGGCCCGATGATAGTTTCGATGTTGTAGACGCCTGCCGGCATCCACGCCGGCAGCGGCAAGGGAATGGTGGGATTGATGTTGGCACCTGCCGGCAGCGTCACCCCCTGCGCGAGCAAAATGGGATACGGCGAAGCCATGCCTAGAGCCGGGCTGGCGAGATAGATCCACAAATCGCCTTGCTGCGTTTGCCCACTCACGTTTTGGATGTTTAACGTCCAGGGCAGGACGCTGCCTGGCGTGTAGGTATCCGGGTGGCTCGTTACCGAAACAGTGACTTTGGGGGCGCGCTCTGGAGCGGTATAATGCAAGAACTTGCTCATCTGGGCGCCGTTAGGGCCCACCGTCCAGCCTTCGCTTTCGTTGAAGAAGAACAGGTCAAAGGGATCGGCAAAGGGGTGGAAGTCCATCTCCACCCAGGTTTCGCCGCCATCAGTGGTGTGATACAGCAGCGTGCGCGCCGTAGCCTGGTTATCTTCGTAGCCGGCTGCCCATCCCTCGCGGCGGTTGAACATATGAATAGCCTGCATAGCAGCCACGTCTTCTTTGCCAAAGAACTGCTGCTGCCAGGTCAGCCCGCCGTCCTGGGTGTGGAAAATCCAGCCATGAGCAACGCAGCAGCCCGTTTCGTAGTAACCGGTGACCCATCCCTCGTTCCGGTTGACGAAGGTGATGTCGGTAAGCGTGAAGCCTGGCTGTTGGAAAATCGTAGTCCAGGTATACCCGCCGTCGGTGGTTACTTCAGCCACTGCCAGCCATTGGTCTCCGTTGCTGCCGGCATCTGCCGGACGATGTTCATTCACGGGCGCGCCCAACACGCCTTCATTGGCGGTGGTGGGCCAGACGCCGCCAGCCAGGAAGCCCACGTTTTCGTCCAGAAAATGCACGTCGGTGGGCCAGGCATAGGTATCCATGGGGTCCCAGTTCCAGTTCCACTTCCGTTCTTCCCAGGTCTGCCCGCCGTCGGTGGAGTAGGCGAGACCATAGTAGGTGTAGAGGAAGGGGGTCCAATTGCCGGCAGCCACCACCACGTCTGGCTCAATCACCTGGAGTTCTGTCCAGTAGGAAAACCAGCCTTTGTTCCAGACGCTTTGCCAGGTGATGCCGCGGTCGCTGGATTTGAGAATGGAGTCATTCATATTAAAGAACAGCTTCACGCCGGAGCCGGCGGCGTAGGCGGTGTTGCTGTCTTGCCAGGTTACGTCAGCCAGCGCCAGGGTGGGGGTGGTGTTCAGGACGGATTGCCAGGAATTGCCGGCATCCGTGGTGCGCAAAATGCGCGGCCCAATCAAATTTTTGGCGCCGGCGCTTAACCCGGTTGACGGGTCGGCAAAGGCAGTCGCCAGAGCCAATTCATTGACGGTGGCGCTCTCTTGCCAGACACCTATGGTCGAACTGGCGCGAGCCACACTGCCAGCCACCGCCAGAAGAACCAGACATAATAACAAGCTTGAAATACGACTTCTGTCAAGCATAGATTGTCCTTTTACTTATA
>CAYQYJ010000453.1:0-3407 GCA_964421605.1 uncultured Ardenticatenaceae bacterium
GAAGCCTGTCCGCCGGCTAAAATGATGACAGGGAAGGTGGTCTGGTTCATAGAATGTCAGGTTTAGCGAGACTGGCGCAGTCTCAAAGACTGCGCCAGTCAGGGAAGCGCGTTATGGTCGGAACATGACGCCGGCGTAACTGGTGTAGGGGCCTAATCGGGCCTGGGCAGTCATCACGGCGGCGTAGGCGTCAATGCGACCATAGCCATAGGTGTTGTTGGGCTGTTGGCTGCCGGGCACGCCGCCGCACGCTTCGCTGGTAGTGCGCGGCAGGGCGGTGGTCATGATCAGGTCTTCTACCGCCGTTGTCTGCCCGATCAGGTTGGGGTTGGCGGACATCATCAGAGCCGCCAGGCCCGCGACGTGCGGGGCCGCCATGCTGGTGCCGCTGAGGTAGGCGTAGGCGTCGTTCGGCTCACCATTCGGCCAACTGGAGCGGATGTTGGAGCCGGGCGCGACGACGTCTGGTTTCAGGCGGTTGCTGCCATCGCTGAGGACAGGCCCGCGGCTGCTGTAGCTGGCAACCAGGTCGCTGCTGGTGACCGCGCCCACGGTGAAGGCCTCATCGTAGATGGCGGGCGGGGTGTCAATGCTGCTGCAACCAGAGGCGCCGCTGTTGCCGGCGCTGGCGATGACGAGAATGCCGGCAGCCCGCGTATTCGCCACTACTGTCTGCAGAATCAGCGGGTCCAGGCAGCCCTCGCTGGGGGGACAGCCCCAGGAGTTGTTAATGACGTGGGGGGCGCGCGCCGGGTCGGGGTTTTCTCCCTGGGCGTCGGTGGGGGCGATAAACCATTGGAAACATTCGCTGTAGGTGATGGGCGTGCCAATGCCTTGACTCATGTTGCGGCAGCCAATCCAGCGCGCTCCAGGGGCGACGCCTATCTGGTTGCCCTGCCCATCGTCGCCTACCAGGATGCCCATGGTGTGCGTGCCATGCCCATGATCGTCGCAGGGCGCAGCGGCGTCTGCGCCGCAACTGCTGCCATTGGCGCTGTGGATGGCGTCGTGCCAGTTGTAGTTATGGTCTGCCTGCTGCCCGTCCCAGCCGCGATATTGGTTGATCAGGGCCGCGTGGTCCCAATCATACCCGGTATCCTGGCCGCCGATGACGATGTTTTGGCCGGTGATGCCGGCATCCCACACCTGCGGTGCGCCAATCTGGGCAATATTCCACTCTATCGCCTGCGGCTCAGTTAACGTTGGCGGCGGAGGCGGTTCGTTCAACGGCAGACGCGGATTGGCATAGATGTAGGCGACTTCCGCGTGTTGCGCCGTGGCTTCTAAGACGCGCCAGTCCCCGCGCACCCAGATCATATTTGCCACCCAGTAAGGGCGGTACTCTGCCTGGTGGCTTTCTAGCGTTGCCAGCAAGGGGCGCTGTGTGCGTTTCGCCAGGGTTGTCAATTGGGCAAAGACGTAAACGCCTCTGGCCAACCGCGTGGGGCGCGCCGCTGCCGCCGTCAGGTCTGCCTGCTCCGTCAGGAACAGAATGAACTCCGTTTCCTGATCCATGGCTGTCGCCAGCACCGAAGGCGCCACCTTCATTTGCCAGCCTGCCGCCGTTGCCCGCGGCGCCGGCGCGTTCCAGATAATCAGCAGCATCAGCCCTGCCAGCCAGAGATAGCGGCTGCCCGTTCTTGCCATACCCATGACGAACACCTACTGCCCCCAGTCGCGCAGATAACGAAAATCGTGGCTGATGGTGCGGCTGCTGATTTTGGGTAGCACGGGCATCATCCGTTTGTAGTGCGCCCGCTGCACCATCGCCAGCACGCGCCGCACCATGGGCTCATTGAAGCCCGCCTTCACCGCCTCATCAGGTGAATATCGTTCGTCTATCAGCAAATAGAGCAGTTTATCCACCTCGGCGTAGGTAAACCCCAGGTCTCCCTCGTCTGTCTGGTTGGGGATCAGGTCAGCCGTGGGAGCTTTGTTGAGGATCACGTCGGGTACGCCCAGGCCCCGCGCCAATTGCCGCACCTGCGTCTTATACAGGTCGCCAATAGGGTTGACCGCCGAGGCCAGGTCGCCAAAGATAGTGCCGTATCCCAGCAGCAGTTCCGTCTTGTTGCTTGTGCCCACCACCAGGGCGTCCCAAGCCATGGAGCGGTCATAGAGCAGGATCATGCGCATGCGCGCCATGACATTGCCCATGCGCCGCGGGGTGATGCCCGGCGAGGCGGCAAAGAGCGGATCGCACATCGGGGTGATGTCTATTGTTTCGCTGGCAACGCCCAACTGGTCAATCACCAACTGCGCATGTTCCAGGCTGTCGAGAGAGGAGGTGCGGTAAGGCATGCGCACCGCCAGCACGTTTTCTGGTCCCAATGCCGCTGCTGCCAGGAAGCAAGAAAGAGCGGAATCAATGCCGCCAGATAACCCCAACACGGCTTTAGTGAAGCCGGTTTTGGTGATTTCGTTGTGCACAAATTGGGTCAACACCAGTTTGCTGACGTGCAGGTCAATGTTGAGTTTGGCAGCCAGTTGGTTCTGCATAATGTATCCTTGCGGCGATAGGGTGATGCGCGCCTACGGGTTTGTGGCCCAGTGGCGAATAGCAGCGGGTACAGGGTAGACGGTCATGGCGGTGGCTTCATCCATGCCTTGCAGCGTGGCATACTGGCGCAGCCCGCTCAGGTAAGGGGTGACCAGGTTGATGCCTGTGAGCATCTGGTAACGGAACAGGCCGGCAAAAACGCCGCCTTCCTGTTGCAAGCCGCGCTCTTCATAAGCGCGCATCACTTGCCCGACATCATAAGCCACTGCCCGAAATTCGACCTGCCAGCGGCCCGCATTGTAGGCGGCAATACAATATTTGGCGTGCGGGGAGCCGTCCAGGGGCATACCTACCGAACCGCAGTTGATAATCCAGGTGTTGGACCAGAGACGATAGAGTGGGCAGTGGGTGTGCCCCACAAACAGGGTGACGTTGTCCAGGTTGTTCATGCGCTCGGCTACTTCCTGGTTGGTGTGTGCCGGCAGAAATCCCCAAAACTGATTCAGCGGTGAGGCGTGAAAACAAACGGCGTCGCCGCAGGGTAGGGCGTAAGAGAGCGGCAGCCCAGCCAGATACGCCAACAGTTCCGGACTAAGCTGCTGCCGCGTCCACTGTACCGTGCGCCACGAGGGATCGCTGGGGGATATGTCCGGGACCTGGTTCAAGACGTACAACTCATGGTTCCCTTGCAGCGTGACCAGCCCCAATGATTGGATGGTGGCTACGCATTCGGCGGGGAAGGGGCCGCCATTAGCCAGGTCGCCCAGGCAGAGGATCTGATCTACGCCGTTTTTTTGAATGTCATGCAGCACGGCTTCGAGCGCCGGCAAATTTCCGTGAATGTCTGAAATAAGGGCAATCCGCATCATAAGGCGATTTTAGCATAACAGCCGCCAAAGGTTGAAAA
>CAYQYJ010000454.1:0-3404 GCA_964421605.1 uncultured Ardenticatenaceae bacterium
GGCGATAACCAGATGACAAAATTAAGAGGCTTTTCTTTGCGCGTTAGCAGCCGCCTGTCGGGCCTGCTCGATCGGTGGCAGCCATCAGAAAGGGTTATCTCAGGCGGCGCAGCCTTAATGGTAGGCGTAGCCAGCGGTTTGGGCGTGTGGTTGTTCAAACAGTTGATTGAGATTATGCACCGCCTGGCCTTCCAGGATTTGGGCGGATTCCTGGAAGGATGGGGGGTATGGGCGGTTCTGTTCATTCCCGTGTTGGGTGGGTTGGTCGTGGGCGGCTTGCTGCATTTTTTCATTGATGAGGAACGGTATCACGGCGTTGCCGGCATCATGGGTTCTGTGGCCCTGGCTGGTGGCCGTCTGCGCTATAAAGTTATGCCCTTCAAAGCCGTCGCTTCTGCCATTTCGCTTGGTTCAGGCGCGTCTTTGGGACCAGAAGACCCGTCTGTGCAGATTGGAGCTAACTTTGGTTCCCTTTTCGGTCAGCTTCTGCGCCTCTCGGATGATCGGGTGCGCAGCCTGGTCGCCGCTGGCGTAGCGGGCGGCATTGCCGCCGCCTTCAACGCGCCTATCGCTGGCGTCTTCTTTGCCCTGGAACTTATTCTCGGTGAACTTGGTTCAGGCTCTTTTGGCGTGGTCACTCTGGTAGCCGTTATCTCTGCGGTATTGACGCAGGCTCTTTCGGGAACGCAACCGGCTTTTCACATCCCTGCCTACTCATTTTATTCGCCCTGGGAGTTTCCCCTCTATTTAGGTCTAGGGCTGCTGGCAGGCCCGCTGGCTGCCGCTTATATTCGCGCCATATATGCGGCTCAGGATCTCTTTAATCGCTGGCATGCCCCTCGCTGGTTCAAGCCTGTCATAGCTGGTCTGGTCGTCGGCGTGGTTGGCATTTTCTTACCGCAGATATTTGGGGTTGGTTACGAGACTATCGAACGACTGCTAGGGGGTGTCAACCCAGGGGTAGGCTTGTTGCTGGCATTGGTGGCAGCCAAACTCCTGTTGACAGCCATCAGCATTGGCGGCGGGTTTCTAGGCGGCGTGTTTGCGCCTTCGTTGTTTTTGGGGGCTACATTGGGCGCAGCTTATGGTATTGTGGTCCGCCAACTGTTCCCCAGCATGGTCATTGTGCCTGCTGCTTATGCCCTGGTGGGCATGGCGGCAGTGCTGGCGGGCGCGGTGCATGCCCCGCTGACAGCCATTATCCTCTTGTTTGAGATGACCAACGACTATCGCATTATCCTGCCTGTTATGTTTGCGGTCGTTGTCAGTTTGATGATTTCACGGCAGTTGCAGGGAGATTCCGTCTATACCCTGGGGCTGGCGCGCAAGGGCATCCGCCTGGAGCGCGGGCGCGACGTGGAAGTGCTGGAGGCAATAACCGTTGGCGAGGTCATGAAGCAGGCTGTTCCCTCCCTCCATGCTACGGACTCGCTCACGTATGCTGCCGATTTGCTGCTGCGCACGCGGTATCATGGTCTGCCTGTGGTGAATGAAAGCGGCTCCCTGGAGGGTATTTTTACAGTGCAGGACCTGGAGCGGGGCCAGAGTGAAACAGATAGACCCAATCGCGTGGTCGGACAGTACTGTACCCGTGAATTGCTGACCGTTTTTCCTGATGAAACAATAGGCACAGCGCTGCGCCGTATGGCGCCCCGCGATATTGGCCGGTTGCCTGTGGTAGCTCGTGATGATCCCACCCGCTTACTGGGCGTACTGCGGCGCACAGACCTGGTGCGCGCCTACGACATTGCCCTCAGCCGCAGGGCTGCCATCCGCCATCGCGCCCATCAGGTACGGTTGGGCGCAGTTAGCGGCATTGATGTAGAGGAGGTCACAGTAGCGCCCCACTCTCTGGCAGCAGGCAAACGTATTAGCGAACTGGCCTGGCCGCACCAATCCGTCGTTGCTAGCGTGCGCCGTGGCCGCCGCCTGCTCATTCCCCATGGCGACACGGTGCTGCAAAAAGGGGACATTATTGTGGTGGTGGTTGAGGGAGACGCTGCCGCCGAGATTCAGAAGATGTGCCAGACGGCAGGTTAAACCACAGGTGCGACGCGCTTTACATGTGCGCCGCACCTCTGGCAGGTGTATCATTACTCGCTGGCTGACCTTTTTCCCGGCCGGGTGATTAGCCAGAGCAAGAACAGGAGCAGTGCCGCCGCGATGGCGTATCGGGCTACCGTATTTTGGCTGCTGTCTGGATTGGAGGGGGTGGCGTGCTGCTCTGCCAGCCATTCAAAGGTCTCTAACATACCTGCCTGCGGTGGGCGCGGTCGCCAACCAAGTTCCCGCCGCGCTTTGTCGGAGCGGGCCATATAGGTGGCGGTGAGCATGTTAATGGCTTCCTGGCTTATCATTTCGGGCAGTGCTACTTTCTTTTCCAGAGCGCCAACGACAGGGGCTAGAGGTTGGATCGCTTTTGCCGGCACTTTCGCCACCGGGCCCGGTTTTCCCGTTAAATACGCCCAGAAATCCACCATCTCCCCCATTGGGATAGCCGGCCCTGCCAGGATATATGCTTGTCCGATCCGCCCCTTCTCTGCCGCCAGAATATGCCCTTCGGCCACATCCGCCACGTGCGCCCAGGTAATGGTCATTTCCGGCCCAGGCGTCAGTGGCATTTGCCCCTGGACAAAACGGCGCATCATGTCGCCCAACAGGCTGGTGTCTCCGGGGCCATATACCCCCCCAGGCATGACAATGACAATAGGCGCGCCTTCTTCAATTAGAGGTTCCGCCACTTTGTAATGCGCCAGCCACTTAGTGCGATCGTATTCCGTCAGAAAGGGACCCTCTGGGGCTTCATATGTCTCATCTACCATGTCCCCGTGCGTGTCGCCAAACACGGCCACGGTGCTGGTATACACAATCTTGGGAATATCCAGGTCAAAAGCCGTGCGCAGCACATTGCGCGTGCCATTGACATTAATCGGCTCCGCGTTGCGCCAGTCTGTGGGCCCCGTCTTGTACCAGCCAGCCACGTGAAAAACCACGTCGCAGCCGGCCATGCCTGCCCGCAGCGAAGACACGTCCAGAATGTCCCCCTGCGCCACCTGCGCCCCATCCGCCCGCAGAGTAGCGGCGCTTTCTGCGGAGCGCGCCAGGCCCACCACCTCATAACCACGCGCCACCAGGCCACGCACCAGGTAACGACCAATAAAACCGCTGCCCCCTGTCACAAACGCTTTCATAATAACTTCCTTATTGCCTTAAAAACATGGATACGTCGGTTGGGTAGTTAGCCAACAGGCTGCTCCTGGCGCAACAACGCAACGCAACGATTCCCCCCCATTATAGCGCAATTTTGCTTGTTGCTCACACAACTTAATGCTATAATGCCCATCACCTACGGGCGCGTAGCTCAGTTGGTTAGAGCGCACGGTTCACATCCGTGAGGTCAGGGG
>CAYQYJ010000455.1:0-1309 GCA_964421605.1 uncultured Ardenticatenaceae bacterium
CCACGATGCCGGCATCCAACCACGGATTCCCCACATCCGCGATACGCGCCGCCCGCCCGCCGCAATGAGCGCAGGCGATCTTCACCGCGTCCAGATACGGGCGGTGCGGCGTATGCCCGGCAAAGGTGTCCCAACCTTCCACTGCGCGCTCTTCCAATTCCTCCTGGCTGCCAACGACGGTGAAATGGTCGCAATCCTGGCAGACCCAGATAGGCAGCGCCAGACCCCAGTAACGTTTCTTGCTGATCATCCAGTCGTGCATGTTGCGCAGCCAATCCATTTCGCGATCGTAGCCAAAGCTGGGATACCAGTTAATCTGGTCCACTACGTCCATGATCTGATAGCGCAGGCTGGCTTTCTTCTCGGCAGCGGTCACCTCTTCGCGCGGCTTGTCGTACAGTTCGCCCATGCTGATGAACCATTCATCCACCAGCCGGAAGACCAGCTCTTCGCCGCAGCGCCAGCAGTGCGGGTAACGGTGTGGGTAGCGCTGCTTGCGGTAATAAAGCTCCTTCTGGCGCAAGGCAGCGAAGACGTCGTCGGCTACGTCGTGTACGGAGCGCCCCGTCAACCAACCGAAACCGTCGCCATAGAGGCCATTTTCGTCCAGGGGGGCGATGACGGGCAGATTGTGTTCTTTACTCAGCACAAAGTCTTCCGCGCCGCAGCCAGGGGCAATGTGCACGATGCCCGTGCCTTCGGCTGCGCCCACTTCTCTCCAGGGGATGACGCGGTGGACGTAATCGGTTGTGGCGGCGGCGTATGCCGGCAAATCGTCAAACGGCCCTGCATACTCCCAACCCACCATCTCCGCCCCCTTCAATTCCCCCACGACTTCATACTCGCCCACCAGGCTGTTCTTTACCGCGTCCTGCGCCAGATAATAAACCCAATCCCCCTGGCGCGCGCGCACATACGTCAATTCGGGTCCCACAGCGGCGGCTACGTTGCTCGTCAGCGTCCACGGCGTGGTCGTCCACACCAGCAGCGCCTCATTTTGCCGCCCTAACAGGGGGAACTTGAGAAAAACGGAGTCATGCGTTACTTCCTGGTAGCCATCGGTCACGATCTCGTGCTGGCTGATCCCCGTGCCACAGCGGGCGCACCACGGCATCACGTCTCGCCCCTTGTACAGCCAGCCATTTTCATCGCACTTCTTCAAGAAGGCCCAGATTTGATAGTTATTCTCGTTGCTAAAGGTGAAATAGGAGCCGCCCACGTCGGGCATGCCCAGCCGCCCCACCAGATTTTCCACCGTGTCCGTGACGGGCCCGTGGACGCCCTGGATGGTGATCACCTGCTGCGAGTC
>CAYQYJ010000455.1:1409-3402 GCA_964421605.1 uncultured Ardenticatenaceae bacterium
GTCGCAGTTCATTGAAGGCGTCCGTCTCCCGCCAGAATCGCAAAACCTCCTGCTCCAAAGCCACAAAATCCGGTTTATTCGTCACATCTCGAAAAGCCATGATCTTCTCCATTCCCTGTTTTCCGTTGCCTGTTAACTGTTGCCTGTTAACTGTTAACTGTTTCATACCGTATATACTGGGTTTCACAGGCGCATAATCCGTCTTGCCGGCACATTCGCAGCGGCCAATTCTCCCGATCCACCCAAAGCGTGCGTTGTTGGTCGTCCCACGTAATCAATAAGGGCCGGACGACATGGGTTTCTTGTCTCACAGCCAGTTCCTCCTCGGGGCCATACTGAAAAGTTAGTTGCGCTTGCCGCAGCGCCAAAAGAGAGGCGGCGTCCTGATGCGGCGTAGCGTCCAGGGTCATAGCCGTCAGGTTGGTCACGCCTGTAGCCGCCAGCCGCGCCAACAGGCTTAACCCCACTGTGGTAGGGAACCAGAAAGGCGCGTCGCCTGCCGCTTCTTCCTCAAACCGTTGCCCATTGACCGTGCGCGTCAGGGTGATGCCTGCGGGGCTGAAGGAAAGGAGGCCGTTAGCCTGCTGCCCGGCGACCCAAAAACGAAACTTGAGTTGCTCTGGCTGCCCGGCTTCGTTCAGCGTCAGGTGGTACAGCGTACTTTGCCCGCTGGCTGCCGCCCGCGCGTCCAGATCGACGCGCCAGAAGCGGTAACCCTCGGCTACCCTGGTTACCCGCCACTGTTCCACCGCGCCCGTAAGCTGCCCATCTTTTTCATACCGAAAAAGCCCGGCGCGCAAAGGCAGTTCAAAAGGCATTTCGTGGATGATGAATCTCATAGCAGATTTGGCAGTTTTTGGCGCATCTGCGCCAAAAACTGCCTTATAGGAGGGGGTGTCTGCTCCGCCGCAGGCGGAGCAGACACCCCCCGGCAGTTCAAAGAACTAAACGTCTGTTAACTCAACGTATATCCGCTTATTGATCTTGCCCTTGCTTTTATATTCAGGGATACGAATGGGCCCGACTTCGTGCGTATTCGCCACATGCGTACCGCCGTCTGCTTGCAGGTCCAGCCCCACAATTTCTACGATGCGCACTTCGGTGATCTGCGGCGGCAGCAGGTTGATTTTGGTGCGGATCAAGTCGGGAATCTGGAACGCCTGCTCGCGCGGCAAAATATCCACCATCACCATGCGCGCCGCCGCCACTTCTTGGTTCACGGCGGCTTCGATTTCCGCCACAAACTCTTTTTGCATCGTCTCAAACTCAAAATCCATCCGCCCTTGCAGCGGATCCATATTGCCGCCCGTCACCGCCGCCTGATAATCGCGCCAGATGACGCCGCACAAGATGTGCATGGCGGTGTGCGTGCGCATTAGTTGGTAGCGGCGGGGCCAATCGAGTTTGCCTGTGACGGGTGCGCCGATTGCCGGCATTTCCCCCGCCACATAATGCACCGGCTGCCCGCCTACATTTTTCACGCCCGTCACTGCCCAAACCTGCCCATCAGCCTCCAGCCAGCCCAAATCGCACGGCTGCCCCCCGCCGCCAGGATAAAACGCCGTGCGGTCCAACACCACCCCGCCGTCCGCGTGCCCCACCACCACCGCCGCAAACTCCTGCACATAAGCATCCGTCTGATACAACAAACTCGTCATCTCGCCCTCATTACCCATTCACCAATTCACCCATTAACCATTTGCTTCCACCAAACAAAAAACGCCTTCATCCCCATGGGACGAAGGCGCAGTTCTTCGCGGTACCACCCAAATTCCTGCCGTTTACGCAGGCGCTCATCCGACGTCAGCCAGCTTTCTGGCAACATCGCCCCCTCGATAACGTGAGGTGAACCCGTCCAGGCCTACTTGCCCCGCCAGGGCGTTCGGTTGGCGGCTCCGGAGGGATTTTCAACTGGCTGCTGGCGCCTGCCTCACACCACCGCAGGCTCGCTGTCCCAGAATGACCAGCCTACTCGTCTCCATCATCGCCTTTT
>CAYQYJ010000456.1:0-3394 GCA_964421605.1 uncultured Ardenticatenaceae bacterium
TGGCTGCTGCGCTACGATTGCACGGCTTACAACTTCCATGCCATGTCGCGGGCGCGGGTGGCCAGCGCCACGCTGCAAATGAGCCTGATATTCTGGAGCGGGTTGGGCGCGCTGCCGCTGTTCTGGCTGGCGCGCCGCTTTTTACCGCCGCCCGCCGACCGGCTGGCAGTGGTGGCTTATCCGCTGCTGCCGGGGCTGCTCGTTTTCCAGGCGTATATTGATGTGCTGTATGCGTTGGTCACGCTGGCGGCGCTGTGGCTGGGGTTTCGCGCTCTTTGGGGGCGGCGACCGTGGGGTAGCGTGGCGGCGTTGGCGGGGCTTTTTGCCGGCATCAGCCTCTTCAGCATCGGCGCCTTAATGAGCATTCTACTGCTCAATGTATTGTTCATCCTCTATATCCTGCTGCAAAGCCGCGCCTGGGATACGGTGCGGCGGTGGGTGGTGATCAATGCCGGCATTGGCGGCGGCCTCATCCTCCTGTGGACAACCATCTGGCTGGTATGGGGCGTTTCCGGGCTGGACATTCTGACCACCGGGCGCGCCATTCACCAGCAAATACGCATCACCTACCCCGTCTGGCCCCTGTTTAACCTGTACGACACAGGCGTTTTTATGGGGCTGCCCTGGCTGCTGTGGGCGTTTGTGGGCGGCGTTTGGGCGGTGTGGCGTCTGCGTCGCGGACAGCTGCAGCGGGGGGATGTGTGGGCGTTGGGTTGGTGTCTGTTTATTTTGCTGCTCAATTTTTCGGGCGAAGTGCGGGCGGAAACGGGGCGGCTCTGGCTCTTTCTGGTTGCGCCCGGCATGATGGCGGGCGTGGCTGCTCTGGCGCGCGCCAGCGGTCTGGCAGAGATGCCGGCATCCCCGCCGCGCCGCTGGCTCGCTTATGGGACGTTTGCCCTGTTTGGCTTGCAGGCGGTGGTCACAGGCTTTTACCTGGCAGGCCCGCCGCGCGGCGCCGCCGCGCCGGAGCGGCAGGTGCGCCTGCCGGCAGCACACACGCCTGTTGATTACCGCTTGGGGGAAGAGATCGCCCTGGTTGGATACACGGCGACGCCGCAGGCGGACGGCGTGGCGCTAAACCTCTATTGGCGGTCGTTGGGATGGGTGTATACGGATCAGTTAGTGTTTGCGCATCTGGTGGATGCTGGCGGCGTTACTGTCAGCCAGAGCGATGGAACCCCAACCGAGGGCAAACTCCCCACCTGGTGCTGGACCCCCGGCGAAATCATCACCGACTCCCGTTTTCTGCCCCTGACCAGCGCCGCCCAGCAACCGCTGCGCCTGGCTGTGGGTCTCTATAATTGGCCCTCCGGCAGCCGGTTGCCCGTGATGCCCGCGGTGACTAATGACGCCATTATCCTGCCTGTGCCTGAATTGCCCTGATCACAACCCTGCTCAATCGCTTCCCGCATCAGTTGTACGTCCTCAAGAGGAATCATGCCGGCAAAATGCAGCAGTTTTCGCCCTGGGACGCCCTGCGGCGCAGTTTGCGCCAGGGCGCGCGTAAACGCCAGTACGCGCTGTTGCATTTCTATAGGAAGGGTTTGCAGTTGCTCTATGACCTTTTCAATTGGTCACTGGTGACTGTTTACTGTTCACTTGCTTCCGCGGGCGTCAATATCCCAGCATCATCCCGCTCCCAACGGGTTCCCCGCACATACTGCCCAAACTCTCTGCAGGACACGTCGTAATCGTAGCTGTCGTTCTCCTCATTGGTCAGGGTAATGGCGCAGGTTTCACTGTGGCCGTTGTTCTGTTCGCGAATGGAGTCACTTTGCGGCACGTCAGGCCAGACCGGGCTGAGATTATGCCCTTCGGCGATGACCGGGTTAGTGGGAACCCATTCCCAGATGTTGAAAGTGTAATAGGTCTGGTAAACTGGCTCCTGAATGTACTGCGGTACATCTTGGCAAACCCGTACATTCTCGTAGTTTGGCACGTTCTCACACACATACTCATTGCTGCACTGTTGCTCAGTGCGGTAGACATCGTAATTGTCACACGTGCCATCGTCGTAACAGATCGTTTGTGTGTAATCGTAAACCGACACGGATTGGCAGGATTGTTCTTGCCCGCACTCCTGCCGATAGCCTGCCAGTTGGGATTCCATATGGCACTCTTGCACATAGCCGGTTAGGACATCGTTGTAATGGTGGATTTGCTCCTCGCTGTTGATGAGATCGGCAGTAGGAGGTAGCATCCAGTCGCCTCGTTCGTTGTATTTGTACTCCTCAAGCTGAATGGTGCGCTGCCAATACACATCGGTAACAGTGACTTGCTCCGGCTGATCGGCGATCCAGAGCCGGGCGAAAACCGCCACCACGAAGAAGCCGCACAAGAGCAAGGCGACCACTGTCTCCAGACCCATCCCCATGAAGGTGCCACTGATAGTGGAACGAGTCATAGGTTCGGACGTGGCCGCGACCGATTTCTGCCCTTTCACCTCTGTCGCTGTGCCACAAGCAGGGCAGATCAGCTCGTTTGTTTCAAGCTGGCAGTTGGGGCATTGGCCGCTCGTGTACCCCACATCTACCAGGTTGGCATTGCAGTGGGGACAAACCTGTGTACCCGGCTTAGTTTTGCCGCCACAATACTCGCAGGTCTCGTCAGAGAGGTGTTGAGTAGGGTCTACGCCTTGTTCCGCCAGTTCATTTTGCGTAAGATAGCGGCCGCGTGCTCCTGGTTCCTGGTACGTTTCGCTGGCGTCTTTGGGGTGGGCGCAGGAGGGGCATACTTTGAGAGAACCGGGAATGGGGGTATGACCGCAGCTGCTGCACGTCCACTTTGATTCAAACGTGCCGACATGCTGCCGCTTACTACCCGGTTGACCCTGTTGTCCTACCTTATTCGCATCCACCCACCGACTGGTCGAAATCACCTGTTTTTTTGCCATAACGCCCACTTTTGCCCTGCGTTCAGACAGGCGTAAGATTTAGAATTTTGCCATTTAACTCTACGCAAAAGCAATTTGCAACGTTGCATCATACGCCGCAGAAGGTTCCCATGACAGTGATTCTGCAGGGACAAATTGGGTTGGTCATCGCGGCGCAAACTCCGTCATCCTCTCAGAGCGCATCCTGGGGAAATCATCCTCTCTGACAATTTCCAGGACACCCAGAAATTCTTGCTCAACGACAGCGAAAAGGGTCACCAACCAGGCATTCTGACCACAGGGACGTACCGCAATTGTCACAGTGTAGCAATTTGTGGAGAGGGTGGTCAATGGTAACCGGGAGTTACGCGCTTCCCAGACTGGAACAGTTTCTAAGACTGCTCCAGTCTTTATAAATTGGGACTTGACACGAATGACGCAATGCGTTATAGTATGTTCATAACGCAATGCGTCACGTATCTGGCGCGGCGCGTAACCTCTAATTACGTGGTACGTAATTGC
>CAYQYJ010000457.1:0-3374 GCA_964421605.1 uncultured Ardenticatenaceae bacterium
GGGCTGCTGCGGGCGCGGGCGGCAGCGCCGGAGTTTGTGGTGGCTGCGCGCAGTTGCCCCATGGCCCATTGTGATGCGCAAATGTCGGATATTATGCCGGATGTGATACCGCCCGCATCTGCGCAGGAGTTGTGGCGGCAGGCGCCTAACTGGTACAATGTCTTGGGCGCGCGCAAAGGATTGGGCTGCAGCGCGAATGGGGAGATAGCCGCCTGCACATTTTATTACAGCGAGCGGCGCAAGGCTCAGTTCTTGCGCGTCTATGATGCGGCGGGCAACATCGTCTGGGATACGAAGAAGTTGACCAACCAGGCGTTTGCTTCCGCGCCGCTGGTCAGTGAGAGCGGCGACGTCATTGCCGCCGACGAGCTGTTTATCTATCGCTTTAATCCCAATGGCTCCATAGCCTGGCAGTCCCCCACCGGAGCTACCCCCACCTCGCCTGTGTTGACGGCAGATGGAACGCTGGTTGCCGGCACGCTGGAAGGCCCCATCCTGGCTTACGACAACACTACTGGCGCGTCGCTAGGTACGTTAACGCTCAACGATTGGAATGGCAACAGCGGCGTCTGGGCCACGACCAACACCGTCGCCGTTAACGGCAACCGCATCTACATTGTCATGGAATTCCACGACATCGTCAGCGCGGCTCCGGCGCGGCTGTACGCCCTGGACATCGTCCCCAACCAGACTGGCGTGGACATTGTGCCCGCCTGGTACTTCGAGTACCGCGCCGACAGCGGCGCTTCGCCTCTGGTCATTGGCAACACCATCTATTTCGACGGCGACGGGCCCGACCCGATGCAATCCGAAGAAACCCCGCTGCTGTTTGCCATCCAGGATTTGGGCAGCAGCTACGCCCTGCAATGGCAGGTGGCGCTGGAAAATGACATGGGCGCATCCGCCGCCCGCGACCCGCGCGGCGGGCTGTGGTACTACACTGCCGCCTCCCCCTGGGTGCGCCGCGTCCTCGAAGATGGCACGCTGGTGCAATCCATCAACATCAACCAACTGCTTAACGTTGAGGGCAACCATGTGCCTACCTCGGCTATGTCAGTGGCCGTCAATTCCGACGGTCATCCGATTCTGATCTTCTCCGCTACAGCGATAGATTACTCGGTGTACGTGGTGGCGCTGGACGTGGAAACGGAGACGCTGCTGTGGCAGGTCAACGTGGGCGCAGAGTATCGGGACGTTCCCTTTGGGCAGTTCCCCATTGTGGAAGACGCCAATGGCGATCCGGTCGTGGTGTTTTCCACCTACGCCAGCGGCGTTTGGGGCATTGGCGCGCCGTAGTTAAAGGCAGAAGTTAGAAGTTAGAAGACAGGCGGAAAACGTCAGGGGCGGCGGCGGATGCCGCGCCAGAGGCGAAAGCCGACCCAGGCTGTTAACAGGCAAGCCAGCCCCAGGCTGCCATAGGCTGTTATGGGGCTGGCTGTTTGGGCCGGGTTTAGGGCGGCGGGCGGCGTGGGGGTAAGCGCCGGGTTCAAAACGCGGCGGGGCGCTAAGGCGGCGGCGGCGCCGTTCACGGTTTGCGATGGCGCCAGCAGCGAGCGGGCGGCTATGGCGGCTGGTTGCGCGGCGGCGTTGGTGGGTCGTCCATCCATGGCTGTGGGCACGGCGGCTGCCCAACTCTCCCTGACCAGCGCGGCGTCGTCTGCGACGCCTTGAGCATCCAACCGCACGATCCAGGCGTCGGCTTCTCCGGCGCCAAAAGAAAAGGTATGCCCGCCTAACAGCGCGCCGCCGTCTGGCGCAGCCGCTATGCTGCGGGCCACATCTCCCCCCAGGCTGCCGCCATATGTTTTTTGCCAGACGATCTGCCCCGCCTCATCCAACCGAAAAGCCCAGGCATCTTCATGGCCCGCGCCAAATGACTCCGTGACGCCAGTTACGACAAAGCCTCCCTCTATCAGGGGAAGCAAAGCCTCAGCGCGATCGGCGTCTACGCCGCCGTATGCCGTCTGCCAGAGTACGTCGCCGGCGGCATCCAGGCGCATCACCCAGGCATCCTGCCCCCCCGTCCCTACGGAATCGGTGTAGCCGGCAACGATCACGCCGCCATCGGCGGTGGCTTGCAGCGCCAGCCAGCCATCAGCCAGCAGGTCGCCATACCGTTTTTGCCAGAGCACGCCGCCGCTACCGTCCAATTTCAGCAGCCAGCCGTCGCTCAAAGCCGCGCCAAAAGACCAGGTTTCACCCGCCACAGCAAAGCCGCCATCGGCAGTGGCTACAACGGCTTTAAGTTCATCCACGGCAGCGCCGCCATAGGTGAACTGCCAGACGATGTCGCCAGCGGCGTCCAACCGCCACACCCAACCATCCGCTCCGCCGGCGCTGCCCGAACTGCTGCTGCCCGCCAACACATAGCCGTCATCAGCTGCGGGCCAGATGGCGCGGGCGGTCTCGTTGCCCACGCCGCCAAAGGCATATTGCCAGACGCTTTCGCCAGCGGCATCCAGGCGCATGACCCAGGCATCTTGCCCAATGACGCCAAAGGAACGGGTAGAGCCAGCCACCACCGCTCCCTCATCGGCTGCCAGCGCCATAGCCAGGAAATCGTCGTCCTCCGCGCCGCCATACGCTTTTTGCCAGAGGGAACTGCCTTGCGCATCCAGCCGCCATACCCACCCATCTTGTTTGCCCGATCCGTAAGAATTCGTATAGCCCGCCACCAGATAGTCGCCAACACCCTGGCGACCCGCGTCTGCGCCTTGCAGGGACGTAGCAAAATCGGCGGCAGTGCCGCCATAAGTCAACGCCCAGCGCTGCTGCTGCCAGCCCCAGGCTGACACCCCCCACAGCAGCGGCAGCAGCCACAAAACGGCGAGGCTGACTGCTCGCCGTACGCGGTGGGGAGACGTTGGCTGATTACCCATCGTGGTTACGCCTGCGCTGCGGATTCCAGAGAGAATTTGTTGCCTTCCGGGTCAAGGCCATTGACCACCAGCACGCCGGGGGCGGCTTCAAACACGTCGCCCAGCGACACCCCCCTGGCGCGCAGCGTTTCCGCGGTTGTGTAGATATTGGCTACACGAAAAACAAACTTTGGCGCGTCCTGACCAAAGTCGCGCTGCCCGCCGCCGTGGAGGGCCAGCGTGCACGCTCCCGTGCTAAAGGCCACCCAGGAGGTTTGTCCATAATCAGCCAGCCCCGTGGGATAGGCAACGGGGAGACCTAAAGCGTCACGGTAGAAACGAACCTGGGCGTCCATATCCTGAACGTAGAGGATGATTTCCATGAGTCCAGCGAGCATACGATTTCTCCTTCGAAATAGCCTCGCAATGTAGGACAAGCTGTTAGCTTGTCCGCGCAAACTAACAGTTTGCGCTACAAAATCAGGCAGCCAGAGGCCGGATACAGTCTGGCGTGTC
>CAYQYJ010000458.1:0-1776 GCA_964421605.1 uncultured Ardenticatenaceae bacterium
TCTTTCCTCAATCAAGCGGCGTTTCGTTGGGATTGGTGGGTGACTTGCAAAGCAGAATCTTGTACAATAATATAACGCACTGTGTTATAAGGCTGCGTCTGCCGGCAGGCGTCCTGAAAACGTCGCCCGCCAGATAGTCGCCGTCATGCCAGTGCCGCCATTCCCTTTGGGCGGGCAGGCTTTGCCGCTTAATCAGGAGCTGCTCCCTGCCGCACCCACACACAGACCATAGGATAGTCAAATGAATCAATCGCACGCCACGGCAGACAAAGGAGACAATGTTTTCGACTTTGTCATTATCGGTTCCGGGTTTGGGGGCAGCGTGTCTGCCATGCGACTGACAGAGAAGGGGTATCGGGTGCTGATCCTGGAACGGGGCAAGCGGTATCTCTCTGCGGATTTCCCAAAGACGAACTGGAACATTTTCAAGTATTTGTGGATGCCGGCAGCGCGCTGTTTTGGCATCATGGGCGTCAACTTCTTCAACGACATCATGATCCTCAACGGCAGCGGCGTCGGCGGCGGCAGCCTGGTCTACGCCAGCACGCACATCAAGCCCGGTCGCTCCTTTTACGAAGCCGCCGAATGGAAAGATTTGGGCGACTGGGAACAAGAACTGGAACCCCACTTTGCCACCGCCAACCGCATGTTGGGCGTCACCGCCAACCCCAAACTGTGGCCCGCCGACCGGCATCTGTACGAGATAGCCGAAGAGTTGGGGCAGCAGCACACCTTCACGCCCACACCGGTGGCTATTTTCTTTGGCGAGCCGGGCAAAACGGTGCCCGATCCGTTCTTCAACGGGGAAGGCCCCGATCGGACGGGCTGTATTCATTGCGGCGGGTGTATGGTGGGATGCCGGCACAACGCCAAAAACACCCTCGACAAAAACTATCTTTACTTTGCCGAAAAGAATGGCGCCCAGGTGCAGGCAGAAGCCAACGTCCTGGACATTCGCCCCCTCTACGGGCTGCGCGCTGACCGCGCTCGCTACGAAATTCTGTACGAACGCACCACCGACTGGGTCTTCAAACGCCAGCAAACTGTGCGCGCCCGCAACGTCATCGTTTCCGCCGGTGTGTTGGGCACGGTTAACCTGCTGCTCAAATGCCGCGACGAAACCGGCTCGCTGCCCAAACTCTCCACCCAACTGGGCAAAAGAATTCGCAGCAACAGCGAAGCCCTCATGGGCGTCACTGCCCGCGGCGACGATATGGATTACTCCGAAGGCGTGGCTATCACCTCCCACTTTTGGGTAGATGAAGTGACCAGCGTCGAACCCGTGCGCTATCCGCGCGGCTCCTCTCTGATGCGTAACCTGGCTGTGCCCCTGGTGGACTTCCACGGCAGTCCCTTAGTCCGCCTGGGTCGCTTTATCCAATACGGCATTCGCAATCCCTACGACCTGCTCAAAACGCGCCTTCTGCCCGACTGGGCGCGCGACAGCACCATCCTGCTCATCATGCAAACGGTGGAAAACCGCATGGAGATGCGCCGCGGGCGCAGTCTGTTAACCTTGTTCCGCCGCGGCCTGGTCAGCGAGCGCGACAAGTCGCTGCCCATCCCCGCCGTGATAGATTCTGGTCGCCAGGTGGTGGAGCGCTTCGCCCAAAAGGCAAACGCCGTCCCCCAATCTACCGTCAACGAGGTGCTGTTGAACACGCCCTCGACGGCGCACATCCTGGGCGGCTGCGGCATTGGCGTCAGCGAAGACACGGGCGTGATTGACGTAAACCATCAGGTATTTAACTACCCTGGCCTATACGTGGCGGATGG
>CAYQYJ010000458.1:1876-3367 GCA_964421605.1 uncultured Ardenticatenaceae bacterium
GTAGGAGTACATCATGAGCACCAGAATGCTTGAATTCATCAATCCAGCCACAGGCGACAAGTTTGGTGAAACGCCAATGGCTACCGCCGCCGACGTGGCCCTGGCGCACAAACAGGCCCGCCAGGCGTACGACATCTGGAGCCGCGTCCCGGTGCGCGAGCGGGTGCGCATCTTGAAGAAGCTGCAAAAGACCATCATCCACTACCTGGACGACATCACCGAAGTGATCAGCCTGGACACAGGCAAGAGCCGCCAGGATGCCCTCATCGAAGTGATGATGACGGTAGACAAGCTGCACATGTATTTGAAGAAAGCGCCAGAGTGGCTGGGGCGCAAGCGCGTGCCGCCGGGCCTCTACTTCTTCAAACGTTACTACACCGAACCCCGCCCCTTTGGCGTCGTGGGCGTCATTGGTCCCTGGAACCTGCCCTTTGACCTGGGTATGCCCCCCATCTTCTCCGCGCTGCTGGCAGGTAACACCGTCCTGTACAAGCCGTCCGAAGTGGCCGGGGCCACGGGCGTCATGATCGAAAAGCTATTCCACAGCGTGCCCGAACTCACCCCCTACGTGCGCGTGCTGCACGGCGATGGCGCGGTAGGCGCGGCTTTGGTCGAATCCTCCCCCGACCTCCTCTTCCTCACCGGCTCCGTGGCCACCGGGCGCAAAGTGGCTGAAGCCGCCGCGCGTAACATGATCCCGTTCCTCTGCGAACTGGGCGGCAAAGACCCCATGATCGTCCTGGAAGACGCCGACATCAAAGCCGCCGCCAAATGGGGCGTGTGGGGCGCTTTCTACATGACCGGGCAGACCTGCATGTCTGTGGAACGGGTATACGTGGTCGAATCCGTCTACGACGAGTTTGTAGCCGAAGTGCTGCGGGAAACGAAGGAGTTGAAAATCGGCTACAGCCCCGACCTGAACAGCCCCTACGACCTGGGCCCATTGACCTTCGAGCGGCAGTTGCGCATCGTGGAAGATCATCTGGAAGATGCCGTGGCCAAAGGAGCGCGTATCCTTTATGGCGGCCAACGGGAAGGGTTGTTTGTGCAGCCTACCGTCCTGGTAGATGTAGACCACAGCATGAAGGTGGTGCGCGACGAGACCTTCGGGCCTTTGATGCCCATCATGAAAGTTAAGGACGAAGCCGAAGCCATTCGCCAGGCCAACGACAGCGAATATGGCTTGAGCGCCTGCGTCTGGAGCCGCAACTTGAAGCGGGCGCAGCGCGTGGCCGAGCAGCTAGAAGTGGGGTCGGTGAACATCAACGACGCCATTTCCCACTACCCCGTCTCCCTGCTGCCCTTTGGCGGCATCAAGAAATCGGGCACTGCCCGCACGCACGGCAGCCGCGAAGTCTTGCAATTCACCCAACCCCACTCTTACGCCGTCGGTCAGCCGCCGCTGCCCTTTGACATTGCCACCCAGATGCGCCAGCCGGGCCATTATCGCCTGGGCGAAGCCGTCATGAAGCTCATGTTTGGCGTGGGGCC
>CAYQYJ010000459.1:0-3362 GCA_964421605.1 uncultured Ardenticatenaceae bacterium
GGTCATTTGGGCGCGGTAGGGGGCGCTGCCGCGGAAGTCGCCGGGATGCCGGCATTCTCTCCCTGCCACCTCTGCCACCCGTTCAATCCCCTCCGTTGCCAGCGCTGCTTCCGCCGCTGCCAGGCGCACGGGCAGGGCGTCAATGCCTGTCGCCGCCAGCCGTATTGCGCCGCCCTCTGGCTGCCAGGCGGTTACGGATACGATGGGATAGTCGGCTGGCGTGCGCGCCACCCGCTCGGATGCGCCGCGCCCGGCGCTCCAGGGAATGCGGATGGCGGTGATCAGGTCTGTGCGCGCCTGGCGGCGCCAAAATTGGGGCAGCGACATTTCTTCTATCTGGGGCGTATGCACGGTCAGGGCGGCTTCCAAAACCAGCAGCGCCGCCAGCAGTTCGCTGTCTGGCAGGCGGGCGGCAATGGAACCGCCCAATGTGGCGGCGTGGCGGTAGGTGTTGGGGCCGGCGCGGTGAATGGCGGCAGCCAGCAGGGCGTGCCCCTCGACAAACGCCGCCAGGTCTGTCAGGCGCGTCATAGCGCCTACTTGCAGCCAGTCGCCCACCGCCTGAATTTGATCCAGGCCTAAATCTTGCAAATCCACTACCCCCCCGGTGACGTCGGCTGCCAGCAGTTTCGTGCCGCCGCCCAGGGGCGCGGCGTCCGGCTGCGTCAGGTAACGCAGCGCTTCTTCTAATTGGGTGGGACGGTAATAAACGCGCGGTTGTCGAGACATTATCTACCCTCGGCGCACTCTATGGAGTGCGGAAATGGGAAAGTTCTATACAATACGTGCACCGGATGAAGTCGTTTGCCCTTTCTGGAGCAGGCGACTCTATTAAACCATATTCGCCAGGAGTCTCAAAGTGCGCCATGGCTGACGCTAATTTGCCGCCAGATGCCGGCAATCCCCCATTCCCCTCTACCAGGGCCTGGCGCGCGCTGCGCCTGCCGGCGCGCTGGCGAACTGTGGTCATTGGCCTGGGGGCGCTGCTGCTCATCGCTTTTTACACAGTCAGCGACGCCGCTGCCGTCAGCCACAACCACGCCTTGTCTGCGCTGGATTTCTGGGGGGCGGCTGTCTGCCACCGGCTGACCGACCGCTCTTTTGTCATTGCCGGGCGGCAGTTGCCGTTGTGCGCCCGCTGCAGCGGCATGTATTTGGGCGTGCTGCTGGTTTTCCTGGTAACGTTTCTGGCCGGGCGGGAACGTTGGGCGGCGCTGCCGCGCCTGCCCCTGCTGTTGGCGCTGTTGGGGCTGGTGGGCGTCATGGGCGTGGATGGCCTCAACTCCTACAGCCATTTTTTCCCCAATTTCCCACACTTGTATGAACCACAAAACTGGCTGCGATTGGCGACGGGGATGGGGACAGGGTTAACCCTGGGGCTGGTGGTGGTTCCGTCGCTGGCGCAGACGTTGTGGCAGACGCCGCAATGGCAGCCATCGGTGCAGTCGTGGGGGGAACTGGCGGGGCTGGCGCTGTTGGGCGGCAGTCTGGTGTTGTTGGCATTGAGCAACCAACCCGCAGTTTTGTACGTATTGGCTTTTGTCAGCAGCGTGGGCCTTTTACTGATTCTCACGGCTATCAATACGATGCTGCTGCTGATTGCGCGGCGGCGCGAAGGGCGCTGCGCTACGTGGCGGCAGGCGCTGCCGTGGCTGGGGGCCGGCGTGCTGCTGGCGTTGGCTGAACTCAGCCTGGGCGCGTGGCTGCGTTTCAGTTTGTTTGGGACGTTGACCGGGCTGCCGGGGCTGGCATGAGGATGCCCACTGTTCATTTTACGTCTGGCGGGATGGTGGTGAGGCAGGGTCGGGCAGGTGATGCGGAATGAAGCAGGATAATCTGTAACCGCAGCATAGTTGGTCGTTGGAGGGAGAAAATGGATTTTATCACGGCGTTGGGTGGTATTGGCGCGGCGTTTGGGCTGGCAACGAGCGCGGGATTGAACGCTTATATCCCGCTGTTGATGGTGGCGCTGGTGGCTCGTTTTACAGACCTGATTCATCTGGCGGAACCGTATGACCTGCTTACAAGCTGGTGGGTCATCGGCGTGCTGGCGGTGCTGCTGGTGATTGAGATGCTGGTGGATAAAGTGCCGGCAGTAGACACGGTCAACGACGTGGTGCAAACCTTCGTGCGGCCCGCGGCGGGGGCGGTGTTATTTGCGGCTAATGCGGGCGTGATTAACGACATCAGCCCCGTCCTGGCGCTGTTGGCTGGCGTGCTGCTGGCGGGCACGGTGCATACGACCAAAGCGGCTGCTCGTCCCATTGTCACCGCCAGCACAGCAGGCACGGGCAACTGGCTGGTCAGTCTGCTGGAAGATGTGGCGGCGACTTTAATATCGCTCCTTTCCATCATCCTGCCTATTCTAATGCTGTTTGCTTCGATTTTGTTGATTGCGGTGGGTATTCGCTTCTGGCAGCGACGACGGCAGAAGTCCGCTTACGTGGTCGAGTGAACGTCTGCGCCAGCCGCCGCTTGTTGCGCCAGGGCGATGGCGCCTAACATGCCGGCGCGATTGCCTAATCCCGGCGGCACAATGTAGGCGTCAATTTGCGCCAGAATGGCGGGCGAAGCCACGTAGCCGTTGAGCGCCTGCTGCACTTCCTGGTGAATGAGGGGGAACAGGTGGCGCTGCTCCATGACGCCGCCGCCCAAGATAATGCGCTGCGGCGACAAAATGCAGATTAAGTTGCTCAGGGCTGCGCCCAGGTAATACGCTTCTACCTGCCAGGCCAGATGATCGGGCGGCAGTTCGCCCGCTGTCCGTCCCCAGCGGGCGGCGATGGCTGGCCCGGCAGCCAACCCTTCCAGGCAATCTCCATGAAAAGGACAAATGCCGGCAAACGGCGGCAGCGGGCCGTTCGCGGCAAACCGTTCTTCGCGGCGCGGCAGGCGCATGTGCCCCATTTCGGGGTGGATGAGGCCGTGCATCATTTGTCCGTTGATGACGCCGCCGCCGCCAATGCCTGTGCCAATGGTCAGGTAAACGAAGTTGTCTAATCCCTGCGCCGCGCCCCAACGCCACTCGCCCAGAGCAGCCACGTTGACGTCCGTATCGAAACCAACCGGAACCTGGAGGGCGCGGTGTATTGTGCCGGCAAAGTCCACGCCTGCCCAGCCAGGCTTGGGTGTGGTGGTGATGAAGCCATAGGTGGGCGAGCGCGGGTCGGGGTCAGCCGGGCCAAAAGCGCCAATGCCTAAAGCGGTTATGGGCGGCTGGGCGCGAAAGAAAGCGACAGCCTGGGCTAATGTTTCCGCAGGCGCGCGCGTGGGGAACCGTTCCTCGGCGCGAATGTCGTTCGGGCCGGCGGCGATGGTACAGACAAACTTGGTGCCGCCCGCTTCAATACCGCCATATAACT
>CAYQYJ010000460.1:0-3349 GCA_964421605.1 uncultured Ardenticatenaceae bacterium
CGATTTTTGCAGGAAGCGCAGGCGGCTGCCCGTCTTGACCATCCTTCAATCGTCAAGATTCATGACTTTGGCTCAACGCAAGGCTTGCTGTACATGGTCATGGCTTACGTGCCTGGCGGTAGCCTGGCTGGCTATATCAAGCAGATGCAGGTGCAGAGTCAGGTGCTAGAACTGCGCGAACTGCTGCTTATTCTGGCCCAAATTGCCGATGCTCTGGCTTATGCCCACCGCAACGGCGTTGTCCACCGCGACATCAAGCCGGACAACGTGCTGCTGCAGCGGCTGGATCATGCGGAGCGAGCCGGAGAGCCGCCCGTGCGCGCCGTGGTGACTGACTTTGGCCTGGCTAAGCTGTTGGAAGGGGGCGTGGAAACGGCTACAGGCACGTTCATGGGCACAATGGCTTACATGTCGCCCGAACAGGCGCTAGGTAAGCCGTTGGATGGGCGTTCCGACATCTACTCTTTAGGCGTGATGCTGTACCAGTTAACCACAGGCCAACTTCCATTTGAGATCAAAACGCCAACTGAAGCGGTGATGAAGCATTTGCACGAGACGCCGCCGCCGCCGCAGTCGGTGCGCGCGGGCGTGCCGGCAGCCATTGTGTCCATTCTGGCGAAAGCGCTGGCTAAGAACCCGGCCAGCCGTTACCAGGATGCTGTGGCATTAGCGCAAGACCTGCGCCAGGCGGCAGGCAGCCTGACGCCGCAAGAGGTGACCCAATTTGCCCCGGCGGGTTCTGTAATCAGCCTGGCGACGCAATTGATCTCTTCTACGCCGCCAGCGCAGCCCAGCCGCCTGGGCGGCGAACTTGCCGCTGCCGCTGTGGATCAGTTGATTGTCACCCGCCAGGGGGAAACGCCGCGTGCGCACAAGCTGGAGAAAGACACGATCACGTTGGGGCGGGTGGAGACGTGTGATATTGTGCTGGATGAAGCGGGCATTTCGCGCGCGCATGCTCGTCTGCTGCGCGCTGGCGGCGGCTGGCAGGTTGTTGACCTGGGCAGCACCAATGGCACTTTCCTGGATGGCAGCCGGCTGTTGCCCGATGTGCCCGAAACCTGGCAGCCCAGCCAGACGTTGCGCATTGGGTCGCACTACTTACAACTGCGCCCGGCTGGCAAAGCGGGCGCAGTCGCCAGCGCTGGCCCAACAGGCATAGGCGGCCTGAATCTTGGCGGCATACAGCGCCCGACGCTCCCTGGCAGCACGCAAATGTACAGCAGCAGCGGCCAGATTGGGTTGGTCGTGACGCCTACCAACGTAGATGTAGCCGCTGGCAGCCGCGCTGATATTCAAGTTGAACTGCTCAATCAGGGCATCACGGTGGACCACTTTTCTTTTATTGTAGATGGCATCCCCAAGTCGTGGGTCAAGTTGCCGCAGGATGCCTTACAGTTAATGCCTGGCGCGCAGGGCGCCTTGCCGCTGACCATTCAGCCGCCGCGCGACAGCAGCGCCGCGGCAGGCGTGCATACCTATCGCCTGACGGTGCGCTCTGCCGCCAATCCACAAGAGCGAGCCACCGTCAGCGGTCAGATCAACATCCAGCCCTTTGCCCAATCCACGCTGGAAGTCAGCCCGACGCAACTCAAAGATGGCAGCGCCTGCCGCGTCCAGGTACATAATCTGGGCAATGCCCCCACATCTTTTCAAATTACGGGCGCGGACCCCGCCGAAAGCCTGCTGTTTCAGGGGGCGGAACAGCCGTTAACGCTCAAGCCGGGGCAGCAGGATTCCATTTTGGTGAAGGTGGCGGCGCGTCGCCGTCCGTTTTTAGGGCGCACGCAGATGCAGCCCTTCACGTTGAGCGCCACGGCGTCTTCGGGCGAGGTGCAGCGGCAGGCGGGCCAACTGGCGGTATCGCCTGTCATTCCCGCCTGGTTGGTGTCGGCTGCCGGCATTTTAGCCATCCTCCTCTGTATTGGCGGCGCGTATGCCCTCAACGCCATGCGCGCTCAACAGCAGGCAGCTACCGAGACGGTCATCGCCCTGGCGGCGGCGGCGCAGCAGCAGCAGCAGGCTCAAGCCACGCAAACAGCAGCGGTGCAGCAGACGCTAGATGCGCAAGCCACGACGGATTTCCTGACTGCCGTCGCTGCGGGAGATGACGACGGGGATAGTCTTTCTAATCTGGAAGAGCAAACTGCCGGCACTGATCCCCAAAATGCAGACACGGATGGGGATGGCTTGACTGATTATATTGAACTACGCCAGGCAGGTACAGTCCCGCTGAATCAGGATACCGATGGAGATGGGCTGAAAGATGGCGAAGAAGTAGCTCTGGGAACATCGCCCATCAATGCAGACACCGATGGGGACGGCATGCCCGACGGCATTGATCCTGATCCCTTGTCCCTACCCACCGTTACCCCCACCTTAACGTTGGAACCCACCGCGACCCCCTCCCCGCCGCCAACCGAGACGCCCACGCCCGTGCCAGGCGTCTGGAGCGGCGTTTGGGAGTCGCAGTGCGCCTTTGTGGCTTGCAGCCAGGTGACGCTGGTGCAAACAGGCAGTGACGTGACTGGGACATACGCCAACGGCGCCGGCTCGCTCACAGGTATGGTGGAAGGAAATTTGCTCACGGGACAATGGTCGTTAGGCGGCGTGATGGGAGAGTTCGACTTCTGGATAGCCGAAGATGGGCAGACCTGGCAGGGTAACTGGGATCGCACTTTTGACTGGTGCGGCTTCCGCGCTGGCGGCAGCGCCCCGTCTCCCTGCGGCGTAGCCCGCTGGTATGGCGACTGGGTCACCAACTGCGGCCTGGGCAGTAATTGCAGCACGCTCACCCTTATCCAGACGGGCAGCGAAGTTGTGGGCACGTATGCGGATGGCAACGGCTCGATTGAGGGCACGGTTGAGGGCAACGAACTGAGTGGGGCCTGGACGCGCGGCGGCAGCGGCAGTCTGGCGTTCTTCATGGCTTCCAACGGGCGGCAGTTTAGCGGCAATTACAACACTTCCTTTGAATGGTGCGGGCATCGTTCAGGAGATGTAGATCCCTCTCCTTGCCTCAATGAGGGGGACGTGGTTTTCCCCATTGGCACGTTGATCATTCCAGGCGGCTTTATTATTGCCACGCCGCCGCCCTTCATTTTGCCCGACTTGATTAACCCAGGCATCTTCTTGCTACCTACCGCCACGCCTGGCGTGAACCTGATCAATCCAGGCTTTATCATTTTCCCCACCGCCACGCCATAGCAGGTAACACCTCAGTAAACTATGGCGATCTCTTTAGCTGCATACCGACCCGCCAAAACGGGCAAAAAGGCATCGGCTTTGGGCTATTTTGGGCGCAGACGCGCCCAAAATAGCCCATAAAAATGGGTGTCAGCCCCGCCGC
>CAYQYJ010000461.1:0-3340 GCA_964421605.1 uncultured Ardenticatenaceae bacterium
TGGGGTGTCCATACGCCCGTTTACCGAACTATTTTTTTAAACTTCAACAAGATTGAACCGGGCTTAAGACGATTACTTAGCCCGTTGCCTGAGCCTGTCGCAGGCAACACGGGCTTCGACAGGCTCAGCGTTCACACGGCTTTACGGCGCCGGCGCCACATCAGTTAAACAAGCCATCAATAAACTGGTCGGCGTTGAAGGGCGCCAGGTCCTGGATTTTCTCACCCGTGCCCACAAAGCGCACGGGCAGCCCCAGGTCGTGATAGATGGCAAAGACCATCCCCCCTTTCGCCGTACTGTCCAGCTTGGTCAAAATAACGCCCGTTACTTTGACGGATTCCTTAAATTTGGTCGCCTGAATTAGCGCATTTTGTCCGGTGGGTGCGTCTAGCACCAATAAGACTTCATGCGGCGCCTGGTGGACGCTTCGTTCACAAATACTGTAAACTTTTTCCAGTTCTTTCATCAGGTTGTACTTGGTGTGCAGCCGCCCGGCTGTATCTACCAACACCAGGTCGGAGCCGCGGGCGCGGCTGGCGCGGATGCCGTCATAGGTGATAGCCCCTGGGTCGCCGCCGGGTTGTCCTGAGACAATAGGGACGCCTGCCCGCTCACTCCAGATGGTTACCTGGTCAATGGCTGCGGCGCGGAAAGTGTCGCCAGCCACTATCGTCACTTTTCGTCCTTTGTTTTTGTAATAGTGGGCCAGTTTGCCAATGCTGGTCGTTTTGCCAGAGCCATTGACGCCCACTACCATGACGATGGTCAGCAAGCGGGGCGTTTCCAGGTTAAAGGGAGGGGGATCAACCAGCATTTGCCGCATTTCTTTTTTTAAGGCAGACATCAGTTGGTCGGCGCGGTATAACCCTTCCTGTTTGACGCGCTCACGCATGGCGGCTACCAGCGCCAGGCTGGTTTCCACGCCCATGTCCGCCTGGATCAGCAGCGCCTCCAGGTCGTCCCACGTCTCTTCATCTATTTCCCCTGTCCCCAGGACGTTGGCGATTTGCCCGAACACGGTGTTGCGCGTGCGGGTCAACGATTCTCGCAGACTTTTGAACAAACCTCATTACTCCATTTGCAAATACGCAGGTTGGGCATCCCTGCCCGACCCTCTCACGCAGCGCCGTAAAGTTCGCGCTAACACACCCCCAATTGTAACACGAGGCGCGGCTGGTTACGATCCCTGGTCACTCCAGCGCCATCTCCACGATTTCCCCATCTGCCGTCAACTGCTCAACGCGCAGGGAGGCTGTCTCCAACAGCCGCTGGCAGTAAGCTGCCAACTGCTGCCCGCGCTCAAACAGGGCCAGGGATTCTTCTAGCGACAACTCGCCAGCTTCCAGGCGAGATACAGTTTCCGTCAACTCTTGCAAAGCCGCTTCAAATGTCAAATCGGTTGTGTCACTCATAGATTGGTTTCCTCCTCCTGCACAGTGGCGTAGATTGCCCCGTCGGACACCTGAATTTGTAGGGCGTCCCCTGGGTGGACGTCGCTGGCGCGCCGCACCAGCCGCCCATCGTCGCGGCGGACGATGGCGTAGCCCCGCGCCAGGGTAGCCAGCGGGCTGACGGTTTGTAATTGCGCCAGGCCCACCGCCAGGTCGGCGCGCCGCTGCGCCAGGTCCTGGCGAATGCTGTGATCCAGACGCAGCGTCAGGCTGTCCAACTGCTGCCAGTTGCTGCGCAGGCGCGCCTGGGGGCTGAGGTGGCGCAGGGCGCGGGTCAGGTTGTTCACCTGCCACTGCTGTTGCTGCACCATCCGCTGCATGTGTCGTTGCAGTTCTCGTTGTAAGTCGCGCACCAGGGGCAGCAGTTCGGTCACGTCGGGCACTGCCAGTTCGGCCGCGGCAGAGGGTGTGGGGGCGCGCAGGTCGGCGACGAAGTCGGCAATGGTGAAATCTGTCTCGTGCCCGACGCCGCTGATGATGGGGTGGCGGGCGGCAAAGATGGCCTGGGCTACCGCTTCGTCGTTGAAGGCCCATAAATCTTCAATGGAGCCGCCGCCGCGGGCGATAATGATGACGTCTACGTCATCGCGGCCATCCAGCCAGCGCAGGGCGCGCACAATTTGGGTGGGCGCTTCCGCCCCTTGCACCAGCGTGGGGGCAATCAGGACGGAAACCAGGGGGCAGCGGCGGCGCAGGACGTTGAGGATGTCGCGCAAAGCGGCGGCGTCGGGGGAGGTGACGATGCCAATTTTACGCGGTAGGGAGGGGATGGGCTTTTTGTGGGTAGCATCAAAGAGGCCGGCAGCCGCCAGCTTTTGTTTGAGTTGTTCAAAGGCGGCGGCGAGGTCGCCAATGCCGGCATTCCACACCCTTTCCGCATACAACTGATACGCCCCGCCGCTCTCATACACCGACACCCGCCCCTGCGCCACCACCGCGTCCCCATCCTGGAGGTTAAAGCGCAGCCGCTCTGCTGCCGACCGCCACATGACGCACTTCAACTGCGCCCCACTGTCCTTCAGCGTAAAATACAAATGCCCCGAACGCGCCCGCGTGAAATTCGAGATTTCGCCGCTGACGGTTACATCTTGCAGCCGAAAATCAATCTCGAACAGTTCGCGGATATACCGCGTCAGTTCGCTGACGCTCCAGGCGTCGTCGGAGGGGGAGGAAAGTGAGAACACAGAGGGAATTGTAAGGAGGGAGAAGCAAAAGGGCAAGCGACTCAAAACAGCGTGCAGTTGACAATTGGCGATTGAAACGGTACATTGTGCCCATAGAAACCATTGTCTTGCGCGCCTAATTTTTAAGAGGAGCGATTATGGAAACTGTAACCTTATACATTCCGATATAGGCAGACATTCTGCTGTCGTTAAATGAAACGCTGCAGGAATTTAGTCAGGGGCTGAAGCGATGGGCAGCCGTGAGCATGTCCTATTTCGGCAAAATCAGCCTGGCGCGGGCAACTTCGCTGACTGGTTATCAGGCGAGCAACTTTTATAGTTTTCCGTATGAACGGTGAGATGGGGCAGCAGAAATCGCTATTCATTGTGCAAGAACGGGCGGATTTGCGATTTTTATGGCGGGGGCCAGGGAAGCAGGATGGCGTCGCTGGGTAGGACGTTGGGTTGGGCGACCTGGAGGCGCTGTCCGGTTTCGGCAATGTAGAGGCCGATTTCCAGGGTGTAGCCATCGGATGTTTCCAGGGGGATGGCGTAGGTGTCTAGCACCACCTCGCCGGGTAGCCAGCGACTTGTAGCGTATGTTCCTTGTTGGGGCCAGGCGTCTTGCTGCCAGAGGCAGCAGACCCCTTGCGTATCCAACAAATGCACGAAAACGGTATAGTCGGCGGTGGGCGCAGCCAGCGCCTGCCAGACCAGCGTCAGGTT
>CAYQYJ010000462.1:0-3328 GCA_964421605.1 uncultured Ardenticatenaceae bacterium
TCCGTTTCATCCTTCACCAGATCGAGCATGGCCTCAACCAGCCACGCCGGGGTAAAGACTTCTCCATGGTCGGCGACACGTTGTTTAGATTTGATGTGTTTTTTGGGGGGATTCATTTTGGCTGGCGACTCCTGGTGGTCATTGCGGGCCAACGGCGCGGTTCAGCCGCGCTGAGCGGGCGTAGCCCGCGAAGGAACGCAAGCTTGGCCGCTTTTGGGCCAAGCGCAGCGCGTCGGCTGCAACCGCTGGTTCGGCGGCGTAGCCGACGACACCTGCACGTGCCTTCACCTTGCCGTGAGTTCATATATTCTGTGATCACCCAAGTTGAAGAGATGACCCTTTCTGAGATTCGGTTTTTGATCCGGGTATTCTCTCACTAGTTGCACGGTGTACGACAGGAAATTGAAAAGTGAAACTTGCGAAATAATTGACACACCATCTTGCGCCCAGTTTACTGTGACCACATGGATTAACCTTCTCGACTTTTGAGATGGCTCATCGGCCAAAATGCTTTTACTACCAACCATAACAAATGGCTCGCTTCCTTGTTCTCCTTTTCGGATGTAAACCCGTACCGGGTCGAAGACTTTTTGTAGAACAAAGTCAGCACCCTGCCAATAAGTCAGATAATTCAGCGCGATCTTGGCCATGGCACGGCAGATGGTCTTATCAATACTACCTTCACCTTCAAACAACCACTTATCCGATTCGCCTTCAGCCAAGGCGATCTCCTCTTGAAACTCAGGCGAGATTCCTTTGTCGGCAAGTATCTGCTGTATTTTTCCAAAGCTGTCACCAAATGCTCGCACGTTGCGGTTGCAATCAAGACCTTGTGTTTCCAACTCCGCCTTGTTCGGGATTTCCTCCAAGGGAAAGTATTTGTAATCCGGCGAGCCTTTGATAAGAAAACCAACTTGCGGAAGGGGCTTGCCGACGACTGTATTAAGTTCTTGGGAATATGTTAAATAAGAGAGCGCGCCTTTGAAGAGACCTTCGGCTAGTTTGAGCCTGAGGCGGCTTCTTTTTCCAAGCGTCTTGAAATCCTTTGGACTCTGTAATCCATATTTGTGCCGAGAAATTCCTTCAAAAGTATCGCGCCCTAAGTCTATTTCTAAATTGTCGCCAAAACACTGGTTGCACTCATCACAGACTGCTCCATTGAGAGTGAAATTGTTTTGGAACAGGCCAAACGACTGAGGAATAACATGCTCCGTCTTGGTGAACGAGTCGTTAGGCTTATCCTCTAAACAGTAGATACATTTCATCGGCTGATCTCAACTAGGTTTATGCGGCAAAGCCGCTGAACTATTTATTAACCTGACTCGTTGTGTAATGAGTCTCGATAAAGAGGTATGAGGGGGAGGTGGGGCATGGGTGGATAATATGATGGTTTGGTTGGGTGGTGGGTTGATGGGGAATTATACGGCAGGGGGGGGCGGCGGGGCAAGGGGGGAGAGTGGCGCAGTCTGGGAGACTGCATCACTCTGCAAGCAAAGCGCGAGCAAGTCCGGTATCATTAGTAACCGTCAAGAAGTTCAACTTCTGCGGAGAAGTTGAACTTCTCAACACGTAAGTTCATTTCGGACAGTTATGCGGCATTGAGCGACAATTGCCCGGATAAGGGCAGTTAATACGTATATTAAAGGGGTTTCCGATGAAGCGTAAAACGGTATATATGGCGTTCTTTTTATTGTTTGGGTTGCTGGTGGGGGCGGCGGCGGCGCAGAGTGAGTCGGCTGCCGGCACGGGGCGGGCTGTGCCCACCGTCAGTTACATCGAATCTTCGGCGGGGCTGAACGTGCCACAGCTAGAGTCGGGGCGGACGGAAGTGGAACTGGGGGACGTGAACGCCGACGGGCATCTGGATATGGTGTCTATTGGCGACCATGGCTCGCCTTTCATTAACTCTGGGCAGCATGGGGTGATGGTCTGGTTTGGCGATGGGCAGGGAAGCTGGTCGGTGTTCCAAAATGGGGATTTTGGCTATGGCGGCGTGGCTTTGGGGGACGTCAACAATGATGGGCATATGGATGTGGGGTATGGGATGCACCACAATTACGCGGACACGGACTTTGGCGATCAGCTTATCGAAGTGGCATTGGGCGACGGTACGGGGCAGAACTGGACGCCCTGGGATGATGGCCTGGCGACGAATGGGGAGACGTATGGCATGTTCGGCACGGACTTCGCCGATGTGGACAATGACGGCGACCTGGACCTGGCTGCTATCTCCTTTGGCTGCTGCGCGGGCGTGCACGTTTACCTGAATCAAGGCAATGGCGTCTGGACGCAGAGCTTTGGTTTTGTGGGCGGCAATTCTAACATGGACATCGTTTTTGGCGACGTGAACGGGGACGGGCTGGCTGATCTGGCGGCGGGCAGCCAGAATGGCACGGTCTATCTGGGCGATGGCGCGGGCGGTTTTGCGCTGGCGGATGGCAATTTGCCGCCGGGCGGCGCGTTGGGGCGGTATGGGTTGGATTTGGGGGACGTCAATGGGGATGGGCGCGACGATCTTTCTTTTTGTAACGGCAGCGGGGGGATTGAGGTGTGGCGTTGGGCGGCGGAGGGGGTGTGGCAAGCGTTTTCGGGGAATTTGCCGGCAGCCGCCTGGTGCGAAGCCACGCAGCTACAGGATATGAACGGCGACGGCATGGGGGACGTGATCGCGGCGGGCGTCAGCCACGTCGTCGTCTGGTTGGGGGATAACGGCGGCGGCTGGACGCCCGCCGCCAGTTTCACCACGCCGCAGCCTGGCTATATAGAAGCGTTCCGCGTGGGCGGGGACGCCGACCATAACGGCTTGCCCGATATAGCGCTGGTGTCGGAGGAGGGGAACTGGCCCAATGAGCGGAACCATTTGCGCTTCTATAAGGAGGCGTCGCTGCCGGCAGCGTTGTCTATCGCCCCTGTTTATCCGCGCGGCGGGGAGACGTTTTGGGCTGGCTCTGTGCGCCTGCTGGATTGGGTCAGCGGCGCGCCGGATCAGGCGGCGGCTACGGTGACGATTGAACTGTCGCTGACGGGGAGTGCAGGGCCCTGGCTGCCTGTGGCGGACAATCTGCCCAACAATGGGCGTTACCAATGGCTGCTGCCGCCGGATTTGCCGGCAACCACAGCGGCTCATTTGCGCTACACGGCGACGACGGATGCCGGCAGCGCCAGCAGCATCACCCCCGCACCGTTCACCATCATAGGCGAACCGGCGCAAGAGACGGTACACGTTTCGGGCATCTGGTTGACGGGACGCCCGATGGCGGATGGGCATCTGGCTCTATCGTTCGTGCGCCTGCAAGATCAGGCTGGCAGCCCGGTGGCGGGCGCGGTC
>CAYQYJ010000463.1:0-3319 GCA_964421605.1 uncultured Ardenticatenaceae bacterium
TCAACAGAATCTGGCTAACGCGGCCAGGAAGCGTCAATCTCCGCCATGGCTGTGTCCAGGTCAATGGAACCAGAGACATAGCTGGAAATTTCTTGCCAGAAGGAACCAGACCCTACTTCACCGGGCATCAAGTCAGAACCATCGAAGCGGAAGGCTGTCGCCTCGGCTACGAGTTCGGCAATGCCACGTTCCAACTCAACGCCGTACATATCCGGTGTGGCTGTTTGATGGGCAGCCAAAGCGCCGCCAGCTTCCAGCCAGCCGTTAACTGACTGCGGCACGGTGAAGTATTCCATCAAAGCCCGTACTTCCGGCCGATCATTGAACATAGCCATGATGTCGCCGGCGATCAAGAACGGGCGCCCCAGGGATGCATCCACAGGCGGCAGGTAGAAGAAACCGTAATCCACTCCAATTTCAGACCCTTCGGGGAAGAAACCGGTGATGAAGTTGCCCTGCTTGTGCATCCAGCACTGCGGCGGGTCCTCAAACATAGGGCCTGGTGAGTCGCCAAAGTAAGTGGAAACAATCGCGGAACGACCGCCAAAGACGAAGGCGTCGTTGAACCACAATTCACTCCAGGTCTCGATAGCTTTCTTGACTTCCGGCGAGTTGAAGGGTAGTTCACCAGCCACCCAGGCGTCGTAATTCTCCAAAGAGGTGGTGCGCAGCATCATCTCTTCGGTCCAGTCAGTCGCCGCCCAACCAGTGGCTGCGCCGGATTCAATACCAATACACCAGGGCGTGTCGCCATCGTCGGCGATCTGTTGGTTTAAGGTCATCAACTCATCCCAGGTGGTCGGTATTTCGTAGCCAGCCGCATCCCAATCATCCTTTGGATACCAGACCAGGCTCTTGCCGCTGAAGCGGTGAAACACGCCGGCCGTCTGTCCGCCAATGGTGGCCATATCCAACCAGCTTTGGTTGTACTGCTGCGACAGCCACTCTTGCGAAATCCAGGTTGTGGGATCCACAACGGCTCCGTCGCTGACAAAGTTACCCAGCTTACCGGGCTGCGGGAAGTCGGCAATATCGGGTGGGTCGCCAGCTTCGACACGTACCGAGATGGTGGCCTCGAATTCCTTATTGCCGATGTAGTTGACGTTAATGCCCGTCAGCTCTTCAAACTGTTCTACGGAGCGATTGAACTTGACGCCGTCGTTGTCGTTGCCTTCAAAAGCGCCGTCAACCGTTACCGTCGTTCCTGTGAACTCGCCGGCCAAAGCCCGCTCCATAAAACCGCCAGGCATGACGGCAAAGCCGACATCCATGGGTTCTTCTGTTGGTTCTTCCATCGGCGCTTCAGTGGCGGCGGGCGCCTCGGTGGTGGCTTCCTGACCGCCGCCTGTGCAGGCAGCCAGAGCCAGGATCAGGATGAGGGCCAGGATGACCCACATAGTTTTCTTAAACATTTCTCTCAATCTCCTTACTTTGCATCATGTTTTGGCGCAGCTACTCGCCCTGTTCGTTGTCACATCTTTAATTACTGCATGGCCGGGGAGTACCCGGCAAACTGTGGCGGTTGAGTAGTTGCGGTTTGGAAAAAAGTGAACCGTGATAGATTGGGGTTGTAATGCACATCACCTCCTTTCATTGTGAAGGGATAAAACTGGCAGCTTGTTGCCGGCGGTAGTACTGCACTGAATCGTGGTGGGTGTCATCCCTGCCGCAGGCGGGGCTGATACCCATTTTTATGGGCAATTTTGGGCGCAGACGCGCCCAAAATTGCCCAGCGCCGATGCCTTTTTGCCCGTTTTGTGGAACCGAATAGGCGGTTGAAGAGATCACCACGATTTACCGGGGTGATGCCTTGCCGGCAGCGGCAAGCAAGAAAGATTAAATCAGGCGCGCACACCAGGGCGGCCGGTTGTCCCACGGGCAACCAGTTCTGTAGCCAACTGAATGTGAATGGGGGTTAATGGCGGCTGCTCAATGATAGATAGGAGCAAATGCACCCCTTCTACGCCAGTCATGAACAGAGGTTGGCGGATAGTCGTCAGGTTCAGATATTCGGCAATCTCGATGTCGTCATAGCCAATGATGGACAGGTCTTCGGGCACGCGGCAGCCGACGCTTTCCGCCGCCTGCATGACGCCAATGGCTTGCGTGTCGCTGGCGGCAAAAATGGCTGTGGGGGGAACGGGCAGGGTGAGCAGGCGCTCAGCCATTTCTTGGGCCTGGGCGCGGCCATGGTCGCCTTGCTGGCGGTAGGCGGGGTTGTAGGGAATGCCGGCATCTGCCAAAGCCTGACGATACCCTTCATATCGCCGCCGGCTGGCGGTAAAATCAAATGGATTGTCCACAAAGTCGCTAATGTAGGCGATGCGTTGATGCCCCAGGGAGATCAGGTGCTGCGTGGCGGCGTAGCCGCCGGTGACGTCGTCAATCATGACACAGTTCAAATGTGGGTGAAATGCGTCCACCAACAGCGTGGGCACGCCTGAGGTAATAAACCGCTGTGCATCTTCATCCGTAGGGGACAGGGCCATAATGAGCAAGCCATCCACCCGTTCGCGGCGCGGCGCCTCGCGGAAATAAGCATTCCGTCTTTCCACCGTCTCCACGTTGTACAGCACCAGGTCGTAATCGCTGTTTACCAGGGCGTACTCAATGCCGCGTAAACGCTCCACAAAGGCTGGACGGGTGAAGAATGGCACAATAACGCCTATGGTCATCGTTTTGCCCAGCGAGAGACGGCGGGCAAATGGGTTCGGCGTGAAGTTTAATTCTTGAATGGCAGACAAGACTTTGCGCCGGGTAGTCTGGCTGACAGAGGGGCTGTCGTTTAAGACGCGGGAGACAGTGCCTACCCCAACGCCAGCCTGTCTGGCAACGTCACGAATGGTAGGAGAGGCCACAATAACTGCTCAACAATTTCAAAGACGACGATTGGCTTAATCCTGGCGATTGATCCAATCGGCAGAACAGGGGGGCAGTTCTGGCTAAAATGCCCAGATGGAACCGGTTCCAACTGTGCATAATATACTAGAAATCAGCGCTGTCTGTCAAGAGGCAAGTAACGGGGTAACAGTAACTATTCCCCGAATGACGTGGATTTTACGAAGGTAGCGCTGCGCTTAATCGTGGTGGGTGTCAGCCCCGCCGCAGGCGGGGCTGACACCCGTTTTTATGGGCAATTTTGGGCGCAGACGCGCCCAAAATTGCCCGGGGCCGATGCCTTTTTGCCCGTTTTGTGGAGCCGAGATGCGGTTGAAGAGATCACCACGGTTTACTGGGGTGCTACCACGCCCAAAATTGCCCGGCGCCGATGCCTTTTTGCCCGTTTTGTGGAGCCGATAGGCGGTTGAAGAGATCACCA
>CAYQYJ010000464.1:0-1701 GCA_964421605.1 uncultured Ardenticatenaceae bacterium
GCTGCCGCGTAACTACACCTGGCGCTACACACCGCCGCCGCTAATTGCCACCGCCGCCTTCACAGAACCAGGCTTCCCCACGTCCGCCATCCAGTTTGACCTCTCCTATGCCGTAGACGCCGCCAGTTTCGCCGCCGCCTTCCAACTTCAGCCCGACCTCGAAGGCAGCTTCACCTGGAACGATGACTTTACCCAGGTCACCTTCCAACCGGACACCTTGCTGCGCACCAACACCGCCTACACCGTTGCCTTCACCCAACCCGTTCAGGACAACGCTGGCGCAACTTTCCCCAATGTGCCCCCCTTTACCTTTACCACCCCGGCCCCCATCGTCCAGGCCACGCCGAAGGGTAATGATGTCCATCCCATCAGCCTCCTGACTATCACTTTCAATCAAGCCATTGATGCCGGCAGTCTGGCGTCGGCATTGCAGATCACGCCCACCATCAATGGGTCGCTCACCTGGCAGGATAACACCGTTACCTTTACGCCTGCCGAAAGCCGCTTTGCGGCACAGACAGAGTACGTCGTCACCATTGACAACGCCGTGCGCAACGCCAGCGGACAAGAAATCCTGGGGACGCCCTACACCTGGCGATTCCGCACGAGCGAACTCACGCGCGTTGGTTCGTTTGGCTATGGGCCACGCGTGCAGTTAGTGGCTGCCTCTGAACGCCGCGCCCTACAATATACGGCGGTTACCGCCAGGAGCGTGCCCCTGGATTTCGCGCTATACCGCGTAGACGAAATATGGCTGCGGCAGAATCTGGAACTGCTGCAATCTGCGCAAAGTCCAGACGAAGTAACCTGCCCTGACGTGGGCAACGCCCCATTGGCAGCCAGTTGGCGCGCCGAAACGACCTATGCGGCGCAGGAGTATAACAACACCCAGGAACTACTGCTGCCGGCAGAAGTCGCGCCAGGCATCTATCAATTGACGATGAGCGCGGGTATTCTCAACGACTGCCTTACCATCCTCCTCACCGATTACACCATTCTCACCAAAGCGGACGCCAACGCCCGCCTCTTCTGGGTTACCGAAATCAACGGCGCTCCCGTTTCCGGCAGCAGTCTGACAATTTACGATGCCGCTATGCAGATCATTGGTCAGGGCCAAACGGACGCTAATGGTCTTTTCCGCTTCCCGCTGGAGCAATCCCCGCCATACTTCGTGGCGGCTTACGTTGGCGATCAGGTGGTCATCAATGGCGAAGGCGGCGTCTGGACTATTGGCGGCTATGGCTGGTGGGGCGGCGCGGGCCAGTTGCAATCAGGCCCAGAATATGTGGCTTACCTGTATACCGACCGCCCCATCTACCGCCCAGGTCAAATTGTCAACTTCAAAGGCATCGTGCGCCAGGATGACGACGCCGTTCTCTCCCTGCCGCCAGCCGGCACGCCCATCACCATCACCGTGCGCGACGCCCGCAGCAACCTGGTGCGCACCATCAACTTGAACAGCAACGATTTTGGCACAGTCAACGGCCAATTCACCATTGCCGAGGGCGCTACCCTGGGTTCCTATAATCTGGAAATCACCATAGGGCAGGACACCAGCAAACGCGAGTTCAAAGTACAGGACTATCGCAAACCAGATTACGACGTCACCGTAACCACGCCACAAACCCGCTACGTCAGCGGCGACGTTGTGCCTGTGACTATCAACGCCCACACCTTCTTCGGCGAACCTATTTCCAGCGG
>CAYQYJ010000464.1:1801-3318 GCA_964421605.1 uncultured Ardenticatenaceae bacterium
TATTCAACGGTGCTGCAAACAAGGGAACTCACCACTGGCGCCGATGGTACAGCCAGCGCCACCATTGACCTGACCAATGCTGGCTATTACCAGGTGCGGGCTGTTAGCGCCGACGCGGCCGGGCGCAGCGTGGAAGTGACCGATTGGATCTTTGTCTACAGCGACGAAATCAGTGTCTGGTGGGGGCAAGACCATGAGTTACAGTTGCGGGTGGAGCAAGAAAGTTATGCGCCAGGAGAAAATGCGGTACTCTTGATTGAGTCCAGCTTTGCTGGCCCGGCTTTGCTGACATTTGAACGAGGCACACTGCGGCGGCAGGAACTGATTACGCTTACGCCGCCGGTGACGCGGCTGGAAACGCCCATCTTGCCCACCGACGTGCCCAACATCCATGTAACGGTAAACGCCTGGCAGCCCTGGGACAACAGTGTGCATGAGAATATGTGGCAAAGCGAAGGCGATAGCCGGCTGCTGACGTCGTCGGTTAATGTGCAAGTGCCGGCAACCACCAAGACACTCAATGTAACCATTACACCTGACCAAACCACCTACGCCCCACGCCAGCAAGCTGCCTTCACCGTGCGCGTTACTAACTACCGCGACGAACCCGTCTCCGCCGAACTTTCCCTGGCGGTGGTAGACGAAGCCATCTTTGCTCTCAGCAGCGACCTCTCCGGGCGCATCTATGATGGCTTCTACTTTGAACGGCGCAACCTGGTGCAGACCTATCACAGTCTGGGACCCTCGCGCCATCTGTGGGGCGGCTTTGGCGGCGGCGGCGGCGGCGGCGACTTGCCCGGCTCCCCGCGCCGCGACTTTCTCGACACGGCTGCCTGGTTCCCCACCCTGCGCACCGACGCCAATGGCGAAGCAGCCGTCACTATCACGCTGCCCGACAACCTCACCAGTTGGCGGCTGACCGCCAAAGCCGCCACGGCGGACACCCAGGTAGGCGAGAGCGTCGCCAACATCACTGTCACCCAGCCCGTAATCATTCGCCCCATCCTGCCGCGCGCCCTCACGGCTGGCGACGCCGCTTCCATTTCGGCGATTGTGCACAATTTGACGGCCCAACCACAAACGCTGTCCCTCTTTATCCACACTGATTCATCCCTCGCCGGCGGCGTAGAACGCCCCTCGCCGCTGCCCATCATGGGCGACATCACCCAGACGGTCACGCTGCAAGCCGGCGAACTGCGGTTGGTTGGCTGGCCCGTGCAGGCTGACAAAGCGGGCGAAGCTATCGTCACCGTCTGGGCGCGTTATGCAGATGGGACAGAGGCGGATGCGGTGCAGCTTCCTCTGAGCATCAATCCGTTGTCTGTGCCAGACGTGACGACGCAAATTGGGGATTTCACCGGAGCATGGGAAACGACGGTGGAAATGCCGGCAGCCGCCCTCCCCGAAATCAGCCACGTTACCATTGAGCTTAGCCGCTCCATTGCCGGTTCGATTCTGTCCGGGCTCGACTACCTGACCGGCTTCCCCTACGGCTGCGTTGAACAAACCATGAGCAA
>CAYQYJ010000465.1:0-3314 GCA_964421605.1 uncultured Ardenticatenaceae bacterium
AGAGAGCGTCACGGTTTAATGGGGTGTTACCTTTGCTGTGTATTGTGCCAGAAGATGCGTTTTGCCCAAGCGCGGCGCATCTCTGGTAGGGCAGGCGGGGTGTCCAGAGCTACGCCCCGCCATCTGGCGCCAATCTTCTGCAATCCCCAATCCTGTGGTTACATCTCTTCGCGGTAGTATAGGCGATGCCGCTCGCGCGACTTCAGCACGGCGCGTCGTAATATCTCGTGGACACGCTGCGGGTCGCGCAGGTTATTGAGCGTCAGTTGGGGATGGCTGCTGTCGTGACTACGAATAATGATGTCGCCCAGATTGAACAGGCGTTCGCTAAACGTCTGGCTCTGGTCTATATCTTGCACGCGCACCAGTTCAATGTCTTCGCGACTCTTGCCCAGCAACCCTTCAATGATGCGTATGCGTTCGCTGGTGATGATGTACTCGATGCCAATTGAAAGGAAGGGTCGCCCACGCCATAACAGTTCTTCGCCAACAATCTCCTCTTCATTGCCTGACACTTTTGTCATCTCATCAGGCTGGCTGTCCGGGTACGTTTCCTGAAGGTAGCTGTCTACTTCCATCAAGGCGGTGCTGGTAATCAACTCCACCAGCGGCTCCAGGGCTGATTGGGGTACGTTATTGAGGTTAACGTCTCCACTGGCAATTGCCTGCCACACTGCGGCTTTGATACGTGTCTGCAAATCTTTGACCGTCATGGGAATCTCCTTTTGGTTCCTCTTGTTTACTTTTTGCTAACGAAAAAGCGGTAATATTTTGCCTGATCAGCAATCTACGCCCGCTTGCTGCGCCACATCCGTTTGCCGGAAAGCAGCGCGGCGGTTAAAATCAACTTTCGCCAAATGGCAAAATTATGTCCCAGACAGTCGCTAGAGAGGGCGCGCCGTTCTGGCAATTCTTGAAAGCCCACGCCATGGAAACTGTCTGATGAGGTAATCAACATGCCACTCTATACGTATAAATGCACAAATTGTGGTCACGTTTTTGAAATCAGCCAACGCATGTCTGATGATCCCCTGGAAGAGTGCCCGGTGTGTCTGGGCAGTGTGCGGCGAGTCATCAACAGTGTGGGCGTTGTTTTTAAGGGACAGGGCTTCTATGTGACAGACAATCGTCGCAGCGCCACTCTCCCCAGCAGCTCTGGCGCAACTGGCAGTGATACAGGCGCTGCCGAGACAGCCAAAACACCCACTCAGACGGAAGCAACGACGCCTGTGAAAACGGCGGCAGCCGAAAGTTCATCAGCTTGAATTTTAAGGTTGCTGCGGCGCTGGTTTGGGTGGCTGGATGGAAGCCTGTGTCACGCGATACAGGCTTTTTGCTTTTCGGGTCGTTTCCTCCAGCCAGAGCGCACGGCTGCGGGGGTGGTGGCCGGTGGGCCCGTGGGAGCAATCGGGCGCAGGTGATGCGTATTGTGTGAGACGATTCTTTCCCAAGCCCTAAATCTGAAAACCACCCGTAGCGTTGGCTATCACTTTTCGACTGAAATTGTTTACCATATCGGTCAGGCGAGTTTGCAGATTATCCCACTCTTCGCTGCCGAGGATGCGGCTCATGTCTTCTTCGCTGTTGGCGATACCCGTAAACAGGATTTGTTCGCAGTTGCCGTAGAGGGTGTACCAGGCTTGAATGTCAGCCAGGCCCAGCCGGTTGCTGCCCGGAATAAACTCGCTCACCATGAATTCGAAGTACTCTGATTCTGTTTCCTTTTCGGGTGGGATGTCCCAGCGTAGAATGAGTTTGGCAGGTTTGTTCATCTTATTCCATTGCGCCAGTGTGGTTGCGCCGCTTATAGGGGCGCAACCGGTAAGCGATTTGCCTTACAATTTGGGTGTGAGCAGGATGACCTCGGTTTCTTCAGCCAGATTGCCGGCAGCTATTTTAAGACTGCTCATTTCCTGGGCATCGGTCACGCCCATTTCTTTCATGAATCGCTCCACGCCATCCAGATTGAGTTTCAGGTCTGGCAACTGGTAGTGCATGGGCACGACAATGTCTGGCTCTAACATAGAAACCAGTTCGGCAGCCTGGGCGGCGTTCAGGCTTTGCCCGCCGCCCACAGGCAGCAGCAAGACGTTAATCTGTTCCAGGGCTTCAATCTGGGTTTGGGAAGGAACCTGAGCCAGGTCGCCCAGATGGGCCACGCTCAGACCATCATAGTTAAACACGTACAGGACATTACGGCCTGTTTTGTCAATGTGGCTGGTGCCGATGCCTGTGATAAAAACGCCGCCTATTTCGTACTCGCCAGGACCAATCAGGGCATGTTGGTAGCCAGCGACGGCGGCGACACAGTTATGCCCAGGGGCGTTGTGGCTGACGGTGACCACATCCGCCTTCAGCTTTAAGGGGGGCAGCCCCAGGTTGCTGTCGTAGGGGTCGGTGACTACTGTAGCCCGCCCGCGCTCGGTCAGGCGAAAACAACTTAATCCATACCAGGTTAATTCCATTCTTTCCTGCTCCAGGAAGCTTTTCTACAATTTGTTTGCCTTGTTACGGGCGACCCGTTTACTGCCGGCAAACAGGTTATGATAAGATGATATTATATGGCGGAAAGGGCAAAAGGTAAAACGCGGGCACAGCGCCAGGGATAGCAACCTGACTGCCCGCGGTGGGTGAAAGGAGTCTGAGGATGAATTTGCGCGAACTGATGATCAATGGGGGGCGGGTGGAACGGGGGGATACCTGCCGGCTGGTTTTGCCGGCATCCACCTCGACAAGCTATACGGATGCGCAGTTGGATGACTATGGCGGTAACCTTCACGGCGGCAAGTCGCGTCGCGGCTATCCCTGGCGTCCCGGCGTGACGTTGGAGTTACAGGCTCGTTTCTCGCACGAGCGGGACAGACTGGCGGGGACGGCTGGTTTTGGTTTCTGGAATGCGCCGTTTGGCGATCCCACGGTACGCTGGCCCGCTTTGCCGCAGGCAGCCTGGTTCTTTTATGCTTCTGCGCCGACTGACTTGCCTCTGGCGGGGGATGAACCTGGGCGCGGCTGGTTTGCCGGCACAATTGACCTGGGTAGGTGGCGCGCCTGGCGATTGGCGCCGCTGGCGCTGCCTGTTTTGTTGCTCAACCAGATAGCTGCCTGCCGCCGTCGCGTATGGCCGGCGGTACAGCGGCAGTTGGGGATCAGTTTTCAAACGCTGGCAGGGGATATGCGTGAATGGCGCACTTACGGCCTCTCCTGGCAGGCTGCCGGCTGTACTTTTACAGTAGATGGGGAAACGGCGCTGCACACGCCGTTCAGCCCGCGCGGGCCGTTGGGGTTTGTCTGTTGGTTGGATAATCAATATCTGA
>CAYQYJ010000466.1:0-3313 GCA_964421605.1 uncultured Ardenticatenaceae bacterium
CGCTCCTTTTGGGGATGAAGCTATGATCTGGCGCGGCGTGCTGCATGCCTATCGGGCATATTTGCCTTTTGCGGACGATGGTCAAATTGTGACGCTCAACGAAGGCAACACGCCTTTGATTCCGGCCCCCCGGCTGGCGGAAGCGTTGGCCCCCGGAGCCGGCATGAAGCTGTATCTGAAGTATGAAGGCTTAAACCCCACCGGTTCGTTCAAAGATCGCGGGATGACGGCAGCCATCACCCAGGCTGTGCACGAAGGCGCGCGCGCCGTCATTTGCGCCAGCACGGGCAACACAGCCGCCAGCGCCGCCGCCTACGCCGCCCGCGCCAATTTGCGCTGCGTGGTGTTGGTTCCCGAAGGCAAAATCGCCCTGGGTAAGCTGGCAGCCTGCCTGGCGTATGGGGCAGAGGTTCTCAGTATTGCAGGTTCATTTGACGATGGTCTGGCGATGGTGCGGGAGATTGTGCAGCGGCAGCCCATTGCCCTGGTAAACTCGATTAATCCGTGGCGGCTGGAAGGGCAAAAGACAGGTTCGTTTGAAATTTGCGACCAGCTAGGTGGGCGCGCGCCTGACTGGCACTGTTTACCGGTGGGAAATGCCGGCAACATCACCGCCTACTGGATGGGATACAAACAATACAACCGCGGTCTGCCCCGCTTACTCGGCGGGCAGGCGGCTGGCGCTGCCCCCATTGTGCTGGGTCATATCGTGGAAAAGCCAGACACCATTGCCACCGCCATCCGCATTGGCAACCCTGCTCGCTGGCAGCAAGCCTTAGCCGCCCTGGATGAATCCGATGGACAGATTACAGCCGTGACCGACCAGGATATTCTGGCAGCCTGGCGGCAGTTGGCCCGTCTCGAAGGGGTGTTTGTCGAACCCGCCTCCGCCACCGGCGTCGCCGCCCTGCGCCAACAAATTGCCGCCGGGCAGCTTGACCCACAGGGAAAAACAGTCGTCTGCGTACTCACCGGGCACGGCTTAAAAGACCCCGACACCGCCATCGCCCAGGCCACGCCGCCCCACGTCATTCCCGCCCAAACCGACGCCCTGGAAGCCTACTTGCTTCGCAAGTAGTGATCAGTGGCGAGTGGTCAGTTGTAGGACAAACTGTTAGTTTGTCCCCTAACCCTTGTCATTTCGAAGGCGATAGCCTGAGGAATCCCTACCCCTACCATGATTCTCCGCGCCCTCCGCGCCCTCCGCGTGAATCTTCTCTCTTACGGCGTCAAAACCAGATACTCCTGCCGCACCCAGCCCACCGTCCCATCCAGCGTGCTGATCTCCTGCCAGACAACGCCCCCCTGATTGGCATGGCGCGGCAGCAGCAGCACCCTATCCTGATCCTGCACCATCACCAGCGGCGCGCCCCCCGGCGTGCGCCGCACCCATAACGTACTGCCGCGCGTATCCACCGTCGCCGTCAGCCCCGAAACAGGCGTAGGCGTCAACGTGGGCGTCGGGCTGACCGTTGGCGTAGGCGTCAGCGTGGCTGTGGGCGATGCCGTAGGCGTGGGGCTGGCTGTGCTGGTGGGCGTAGGCGTGCGCGTAGCTGTGGGCGCAGGCGTTCCCAAGGCGTTCGCCGTGGCCGGGGGCAGCGGCGTCAGCGTAGCCGTTGGCGGGCGACCGGCGTCAGTTGCTGTCGTCGCTGCCAGGGTTCCCGTAAGCGTGGCCGGGCGCGTCAACGGCGCGGTGAACGCGCCGCTGGCAGGCGTGCCTGGCGTGTGGGTGGCGGCTGGCGTCAGCGTAGGCGTCGGGCTGAGCGCGCTTTCCCCCCCATTTGGTTCTGCCGTAGCCGTGACCACCACCACTTGCCCGGCAGCCGCTCCCTCTGGCGCCGCCGCCTCTGGCGCGGTGTCCAGCGGCACCCCTGCCAGAAAGAAGCCAAAAGCCAGCAGCAGCAGCGCCAGCGCATACCCCGTCAGGGCGCGCACGCGCTCAGCCAGCCGCGCGCTGTACAAATTCAAGCGGCGGCTCAGGCGGGGGGATTGCACGACCAGGGCAAAGCTAAGCGCCAGCAGCGCGCCCAGGGCTGACAAACCCATACCCCATAAAGTCCAGTTCGGAAAACTCATTGGCGAGATTATAGCCAGTTTCCCCCATTGGGCGCAAAATCAGCAGCGCGCATGAGAGGCGCCATTAACCATTCACAAATTCACCCATTCACCCATTAATTATTCTCCCCCTCCCACCCGCCACAGCTTCCAATCATCCAGAAACCAGCCATTATTGGCAATCGCCCAACGCCCGCGAAGCGCCGCGCCCACCGTGACCGGGTGCGCCGTTGCCACCGTAAAGCGGTAGCTGAAACTGTTTTTCTGCCCAAAGCGCGGCAGCAACCAGCCTCCGTTCTGCCCATCCGCCAGCAGTTGCACCTCGCCCGACAGAATATCCGGCGCCCAAATCTTGCGCCCATCGTCGGTGTAATCCACGACCAGGTCCGGGAAAACGTTAACTTGTAGCTCATAGACGCCCGGCGATAGCGGCACGGTGGTTAACAGGCGAATGCTGATGGCCCCATGCTCTTTGAAAATCTTCACCGTATGCTCCCCATCCCAGATGAACAGCGGATGTTCAAACGCCGGCAAAAACGCTTTGGACAGCACGCGCGTTTCCGGGCGCACAAAAGCGTTCCAGGGGTCAGGGTCCAGGGGATTGTTGCCCTCTTCCCATTCCAGCCGCCACTCGTTGGGCAGTTGTAGTTCAGGGATGCCATTCATGTTGTACCAGCCGTCCTCAAAAGAAGCGTTGGGCAGCAGATTCGGCGCTGCCGGGTTAACGGTGGGCGGCGGCGCGGGAATGGTAAAGACGGGCGGCGGCGGCGGCGGCGAAGTAGGCAGCGGCGGGCTGGTAGCCGTAGGTACAGGCGTCGGCGACGGCGTGACGGTGCGCGTGGGCCAGGGGGTGGCGGTGGGCTGCGGCGTGCGGCTGGGCAGCGGTCCTGGCGGGGTTGGCGTTTGCAAACCAGGCGGAATGGGCGTCCAGGTAGCCGGCACATCCCCCCCCACAGGCAGCGCCGTGGGCGTCTCCGTCACAACCTCTGCCAGCGCCGCCGGCGTAGGCAGCTCTGCCGCCAGCGGACGACACCCTACCGCCAGCAGCGCCAACAGAAGCCCCCCGATGCCTGCCCACCTGTTCCACCTGTTTTGCCTGCGCTTTGAATACCTTGCTTTCATGGGAATAAACTGTAATCAATTTCAAAGGCAAAAGCAAACGAGCAGCAGTGCGAGGCACGGGGCAGCAGGAATCTATTTGAGCAAGACCGTTCGCCCCGTGCCTTGCACTACATGATTGACATTTCGCAAACCCGGC
>CAYQYJ010000467.1:0-3306 GCA_964421605.1 uncultured Ardenticatenaceae bacterium
GCGCCAGATTTCTCGTATCATGTTGGCTGGAATGTAACGCTTCGTTCCAGGCAAGCGCTTGATACGAGACATGGCAATAACAGAACAACCATTCTCCCTCGACCCCCTGCCAGCAGGCAGCCCGCTGCTGCATACCAAGCTGCGTATCCCTGGCGCTACGCCAACGCTGTTGCCTCGCCCCCGCCTCACAAACCAACTACACCCCCGCCCTAATGGCAACCTCACTTTGTTGTCGGCTCCCGCTGGATTCGGCAAGACCACGCTGGTTATCGAGTGGGTACGACAGCAAAACGACCCGGTGGCCTGGCTGACGCTGGATGAACAGGATAACGATCCGATTCTGTTCTGGCGCTATCTGACAGCAGCCCTGCAAATCGTGGACGAACGGCTGGGGCGACGCACGCAGGCGGCTCTATCAACCATAAACCGTATTTCGCTAGAGACGGCGGTGGCGCTGCTGATCAACGATGTTGGCAGCTATATAGACGAAGATACGCTTCTGACGCTTGTGCTGGATGATTTTCACTGGATTCACACCGCTTCGATCCATCAAAGTCTCAACTACCTGTTGCAACACCAACCGCCACAACTCCATTTGCTTCTGCTCACACGGGCCGATCCGCCGCTGTCATTGGCGCGCCTGCGCGTGGAGGGTCGCCTGGTGGAACTACGCGCCGCCGATTTGCAGCTAACGCCAACAGAAATGGCTGCATTTTTCACGCAGGTGATGTCTCTAACTATCTCTGAAGAGGATTTGGGTCTGCTGGCAAAACAAACCGAAGGATGGGCGGCGGGATTGCAACTGGCGGCTTTGTCGCTGCGCCAGCGCAGCGCCGCCGACACGGCACGCCTGGTACAAAACTTTGCCGGGGTCAGGCAGCACATTTTTGCTTACTTGATGGAAGAGGTGTTACGTCACCAACCGGAAGAAGTGCGCCAGTTTTTGCAGCAAACGGCAGTGCTGCGCCAGTTTTGCGCGCCGTTGTGCGCCGCGGTGACGGGTCAAGCCAACGCGGCGGCGGTGCTGCGCCAATTGGTTGCGGACAACCTGTTTATCACGCCGCTGGACAGCGAGGGGGGCTGGTATCGCTACCACCCGCTCTTTGCGGAGTTACTGCTGGCGAACATGGATGAGGCGGCGCGGGGCGAATCCCACCGGCGGGCGGCGCACTGGTATGCGGCCCAGCAGCTTATCCAAGACGCCATGCGCAACGCCCTGGCAGCGCAAGATTACGCCTTCATGTCCAGCCTGTTGACGCGGAGCTATAAAACCTTTCTGGCTCAGGCGCTGTTGGTTTCTTTACAACAATGGCTGGCGGCTTTGCCGGCAGAATTCCAGACGCCGCGACTGCGGCTGGCAACAGCCTGGTGCCGGGTTTATGAGGGGAATGAACCGCATCTACAGCAAATTATTGCCGGCATTACGCAACAACTACCGCAAATAGACGCCCCTTTTCAAGGTGAGATTCTGGCGGTACAGGCTGTTTATGCTTCCCTTTACAGCCAACCCGAAAACGCTATTGAATGGGCAACACAAGCGCTGACGCTGATTGATCCCGAGGACGCTCTCAGCCTGGCGGCAGCTTTTCAAGCGTTGGGCAACGCCTACCGTTATCTGAGCAAGTTGGACGCCGCTATAGACGCCTATACGCAAGCCAGGCAGCAGTTTGAGAAGCTGGGCAATCCCTTTATGGGGCATCTGCCGCTTTATCGCATCGCCAGCGTCCAGATTATGCAAGGGCGACTGCATCAGGCGTGGCAGAGTTATGAATTAATCCGCCAACGGGCCCAGGCTGCTGGTTACGAACCGTTGATCCTGACCGGGGAAGTGTTTGGACATCTCAGCGATTTGTATCTGGAGTGGAACGATCTGGAACAGGCTGCGGCTTATGCACAGCAAGAGGTTGAACTGGCAGAGTCGGGGCATATGCTGCTGGCGCTGGTGGATGGCTATCTGAAGTTGGCGGCTGCCCAGGCGGCGCAAGGGAAACTAGCGGCGGCAAGAGAAGCGTTAAGATTGGCAGCAACGACGGCGGCTCAACTGCAATCGGCGGCTGTGGCGGCGCAGGCGGCGATGCACCAGGCCCGGCACGAACTGGCGTGGGGCAACCTGGACGCGGCGGCAGCCTGGGCGGATAAATACGCCCGCCAGCGAGCCAGCGGTACAGGCAGTCTGACGCCGCTGTGGGCGCAATCAGCCGACCTGCTCCTGGCGCGAATCTGGCTGGCGCAGGGCAAGGCAGCGGCGGCGCTGGACCTGCTGCAAGAGGCTGGGCGGCAATTTGAAGCAATTGGGCGTATCCGGCTGGCAGTGGAGGCTAACGTGCTGCAAGCGCTGGCGTGGGCTTCGCAAAAACAAGAAGTCGCCGCGCAAAAGGCATTGAGCAGCGCCCTGGCGGCGGCGCGGCAGGAACATTACATCCGTGTATTTGTGGAAAACGGCGCGGCTCTGGTTCCCTTGTTAAGTCAGGCGCGCCCTCTTTTCCCGGAGTATGTTTCCCGGCTTTTGAGCGCCATGCCATCCAGCCCGCCTTCTGGTTCGCCCACGTCTCTGCTGCTTGATTCGTTGACGGCGCGGGAGCTGGAAATTTTGAGGTTGATCGCCCAGGGACAATCTAACCAGCAAATCGCCGATACGCTATTTATCAGTGTGGGCACGGTGAAAGGACACGTCAATCACATTTTCAGTAAGCTGGATGTAAAGAACCGAACACAAGCGCTGGTGCGCGCCCGCGAAACCAGGGTGTTTGAAAATACGTAGGCGGAGGGCGTAGAGACCTGTAGGACAAACTGTTAGTTTGTCCGCGCAATGCAGCGAATTGCGCCACGAATTTTCATTCATGATGGGTTCCTCAAATCATAACTTTGGTTAGACGACAAATGCGGCAGTAGGGTCTACACTTGGAGTATGTTAGAACCATTGCGGCTACGAGTAAGTGATGTTTTGCGGCGTGAGCCAGCCGCTACGCTGTCTACCAGTGGGCCTGGAGGCATTCAGGCAGGCTTTTTCCCGTGTGAATCGGATGGATTGACCTTATATCTGCTGGTTCCGGCGGCAGCGGACGTGTTGTTCAACCTGGAATCGGAAAAGATGGTGGTCATTACGACGCCCCGCTGGCAGATGGAAGGGGAAAGCGACATCATTCCGCTGTCGCAGGCGCCGCCAGGTCTTTGTCTGACCCGTTTGCCGCAGGCTGCCGGCTGCGTTCTGGTGGGCGTGCACTGCCACCGTATTCATTTGAACTGGTCAGAAGGTTGGGGGTATCGGGAAACGATTGATTGTGGGGTGTTTGCGGGATAGAGCGC
>CAYQYJ010000468.1:0-3299 GCA_964421605.1 uncultured Ardenticatenaceae bacterium
CGCTCTGGAAACCCAGCGGCAAATAAGCAAAGCCCGCCCCCATGTCCAGCCAGGTAGCGATGTCATACAGTTCGCTGCTGCTGAGCATAAAGGTGTGGTTGACCTGGTTATTTATCTGGTTCAGCCGCGCCGTATACTCCGGGTTGATGTTGACCCTGCCGCTCAACAGTTGGTAGAGGAAGCTGAAGCGCGCTTCGCCGTTAATGGCGTATTGGGTGGGCGTGCGGTTGCCGACATAAGCCAGCAGCGCGTCAAAAGTGGCCCGATCCCCCTTCAAGTTCAGGCCGCCCGCCGGATTTTGTCCGGTGTGGCAATTGTCGCATTCTTGCTCAATGATGGGCAGCACCTGGTCCACAAAGGTGTATATTTCACCCCGCTGCCGCAAATCTTGCGCCGAAGGAATAGCGCCGATGTTGCGCGGCTCATACGGGAACGCGCCCACGTGGCAGCCGTTACAGGAACGAACTTCCCCCGGCTGCACCCAACTCCAGACGCGCTCATGCACCAACGCGCCGCCATCCTCATCAATCAAATCCCAGGCAGTGGTGACGCCCGCCAGCGTTTTGAAAGCCACTGTGCCCGTAGCGTTGGGCGTAGCTACGCCAATGACGCGCACGGGATCGAAAAAAGTCGCCCCCACCAGGATATCTTGCGTTTCACTGCGGCGGGATAGATTTTGCTTCACGCGCAACCCATCAATCTGGTACAGGTCCATGTGGTACGGGTAGTTCGGGTCGCCGCCCGCGCCATTAAAATTGACCTGGCGGAAGTCGCCGCGCAGACTGACGTCGCGCACCACGAATGTGCCCCAGTTCAGGTTGTCGTCGGTCTGGCTGGGGTAGGTGGGGGGCAGATTGCGCACGCGCACAGGGATGGGCGAGACTTCGTTGGTCGCCGGGTCGTCGTAGAGAACGGCGTGATTGGTCGCGGCGATAGCCCGCACAATGCGCACGTGGGTGATGGTGGGCGTGACGTCGGTGGCGATGTTGATGGTGTGCGGGCCGGCGGACAGGTCAAAGTCTATGCGGTAGCTGTAGGGTTCGCCAAAGGTGAGGGAACCGTCCAGTTTGCGCTCAATGTCTTGCGTGCCGCCGTCGTAATCCACGCCATCCACCCGCACCCAGGCGCGGTCAGGCGTGGTAAAGTTTTCGTTGGCGATGCCGCTGACTTCGATATAAATGCGACCAGGGGCGTTCAACGCAACGTTGTAGGTGCGGAAGGTTGGGTTGACGCCGGGCCCAGGGGCGGTGGAACTGGTGGCGTCGTCTACCAGCACGGATTCGGGCGTCAACTGCATGGTGTACAAGCCAAAGCCGTTGTGTTGTGGCGCTGGATCGGGCGTGTAGCTGTATATGAGTTCTGCGTCGGTTAATGGGTAAGGGGTGCGGTAGAAGCCCGTGGTAGGGCCAACAGGCAAGGGGAAAGGCAAGTTTTCCAGGTTGAAACTGCGCGGGTCAAAAATAGCCATTTTGCCCGCCAGGGAATCGCGATGCGTAAAGATGCCCACCAGTTCGCCCGTAGCCAGTTCGCGGCTTTCCAGGGAGTTAGCGTTTTCGCCGCCCTGCTGGTTAAAGCGCGGGGAAACGCCGCCGTAGTAAACGAAGCCGTTTGTGCCGTCGGCGTTCATACGCCACAGGGTGAACAGGTTGCGCATGAAGTTGAGATGATCCCAACGGTCGAACAAAATCTGCCCGTCGCGGGCCACCTGAGGGTTGATGTCGAAGTTGGCGTTGTAATCTATCTGGCGCAGGTCGCTGCCGTCAGCGTTGACGGTGTACAGTTGGGTAGAAATGGCCTGGTCGTACGGCTTCATCTCCCGCTGCTTCAGGCGGTCGCTGGCAAAGACAATGCGCCCGTCTGGCAGATAGTCGGGGTCCTGGTCGTTGACCACCAGGTGCGGCGGGTTGAAGGTGATTTGATGCAGATTGCTGCCGTCCAGGTTCATTTCCCAGATATGCCAGCTATCGCTGCTGGATTCGCGCATACTAAAAACGACCCGCTCTCCATCGTAAGAAACTTCGGGGTCAATGACGCCGCCGCCTGCCGCGGCTACGTCGGTGAGTTGGAAGAGCGCGCCTTCAGGCGAGATGGGGCTGAGCAAATAGAGGTCGCCAATGGCCGGCGGGTTGCTATTGAAGACGCGCCCCATGCCTGGCGCGGCGTTGGGCGGCGGAACCTGAGGGTTCAACTGCTCCTTTACAAATACCAGGGCGTTGGGCATTTCCACGTTATCGGGCGCCTGCTCCACCGTAAAGGTGACCGTAAAGCTGGCAGTCGGATAGGGCAAGGGGTTGCCCTGGGCGTCTACCAGGCGAGCGGTGATGGTATGGGCGCCGTTGGACAGCTCGTTAAAGCGGATGGTGGTGTTGTTTACCCAGGCAGCGGTAGATGTGGGCGCAAAGTCGCGGAAGACCACCTTGTTGCCAAAGACGGTGCTGTTGCTGCCGTTGTAAAAGTCGTACGGCTGCGGGTCAGCATCCAGGAAGAAGGCGGCATGAGACGCGCCCCAGGCGCCAATGGTGAAGTTAGCCGCCGTAAAAGAGACGTCCACGTAGGCAGCATTGACGACCTGACCCGAGGTGGGGGTCACAATGGTGATGCTGGGGTCGGCGGCAACGCCGGAGTCGGTGGCGGCAGTCTGGGCGAAGTACAGACTGGTAATCAAGACAAGGATGAACACGAATGAGCGAGTGATACGCAAGTGAAACATTTTTAGCCCTGGTGTAGAAAGGAGAGGATTGCAAGCCTTTGATATAACAGAAACGCCAGATGCGATGTAAATACAGGAGATGCGTTGTAGATACAGGTACATTAGTCCTGGTTATACCTACCAGGATTGTTGGCAACCATTGTGGGATTATCCGGGCTCCACATCAGTCCGGCAGCGACTACGCCAGTCTTGTAAGACTGCATCCCAAATCACTATAAAGTTACTCATTTTGCTACAAAGCAGGTGTAAACTGGTTTTCAGTTAAGGGAGTACATGTGTACCAGGGTGTTTTTAAGGGATAGGACTGAGGTAGGGGCGTATTGCATACGCCCTTTAGTTTGCGTGGACAAGCTAACAGCTTGTCCTACAGGTCTCCGCAAAACGGGCAAAATTGCCCATAAAAATGGGTGTCAGCCCCGCCGTAGGCGGGGCTGACACCTACCACGATTAAGTGCAGTGCTACTGTTTTGAACCATGCCGTATTTTTCGAAGGAGAAACAGAGGATGGTAAGATAGGGGTATGCGATACGCGGATCTGGTGGAGATGGTAGATGAGAGTGTGGCGGGCAGCGCCGGCATTTATGCCGCC
>CAYQYJ010000469.1:0-1571 GCA_964421605.1 uncultured Ardenticatenaceae bacterium
ACAAACCCCAATCGCCAGGTTATTTACGGACAATTAATATATGACGCGCACAAACTAACACTATTTTCGCCCCGTAGGGGCGTATCGCCTACACCCTTTACCAACGGTATTTTGCAGATTGGGCCCGTAGGGGCGTATTGCCTACGCCCTTTACCGTCCGCTATTGTCGCAGGAGGCCCAGCCGCTCATCTTCTCGCCACTGACCACTGATCACTCGCCACTGACCACTATTTTTAAGGAGGCTCCTGATGATTCGAGAACTATTGCGAGACGCAGAAGATCGTATGAACGGCGCCATTAAATCCCTGGAAGAGGATCTCGCCTCTTTTCGCACCGGGCGAGCCTCCCCCCACCTGCTTGACCGTATTGTCGTCGAAGTCTACGGCATGGAAATGCACCTCAACCAGATCGCCCTCGTCTCCGTGCCAGAGCCGCAGCAGTTAGGCATCCGCCCCTATGACGCCCATACCCTGAGCGCTATTGAACGCGCCATCTTCAAATCCGATCTGGGTTTAACCCCCAACAACGACGGCAAGATCATTCGCCTCAACATCCCCCCCCTCACCGAAGAGCGGCGGCGGCAGTTGACCAAACTCGTTGGCAACCGCGTCGAAGACGCCAAAGTAGCCGTGCGCAACGTGCGGCGCGACGTGCAAAATGATTTCCGTGATTTGAAGAAGGAATCCATGATCACCGAAGATGAACTGTTTGAAGCCCAGGAAGATCTACAAACTCTGACGAACAAGTTCATCGAGAAAATTGACGAACTGGGCAAAGCCAAAACCGCTGAGGTGATGGAAGTCTAAAACGCAGGTGCGGCGCGCTTTATTGCGTCGCACCTTTACTGATGATCTGTCTATGTTCCTACAGCGCTTGCTGGTAACCGTTATCCTGGGTCCCCTCGCCCTCTACCTGGTCTATTTGGGTGGGCTGTTCTATTTTCTGCCGCTGCTCCTGCTCCTGCTGCTGGCGACAGCCGAGTACTGTGGACTGCTGAAACGTTTAGGGTGGCAGCCCTTATTGTGGCTGCTGCTGCCGGCAAACCTGCTATTTTACATTGATGGGCAATGGCCCCAACTGGGTCTGCTTGGTCTGGCTTTCACCGTTACCTTTTTCGGCATGATGCTCTATGGCCTCTGGCTGTATGAACGGCGCCGCAGTGAGACGGCGGCGGCGGATTGGTTGGCAATGAGTGCCGGCATTCTCCTCCTCGGCTGGTTGGGTAGTCACTTCTTCCGCCTGCGCAACCTCCCCGACCACGCCTGGCAGTGGACGATGCTGGCCCTGCTTTCCATCTGGGTCGCCGATTCAGCCGCCTACGCTTTTGGCAAGCGCTTTGGCCGGCGCAAACTGGCGCCCCGCCTCAGCCCAAATAAAACAGTAGTGGGCTACGTCAGCGGCATCATCGGCGGCACAGCCGTTACCATCATCGTCGCCTCAATTTTACAGCTCCCCCTGGGCCTGGCTGCCCTCTTCGGCTTGCTTACTTCCATTCTCAGTCCTGCTGGTGACCTGGGCATTTCCCTGCTCAAGCGCCAGGCAGGCGTTAAAGACTCCGGCAATCTCCTGCC
>CAYQYJ010000469.1:1671-3291 GCA_964421605.1 uncultured Ardenticatenaceae bacterium
CCCACTGACCACTATCTGCACAAGAGCGGCGACATGTCTAAAATTGTAACCATTGAACGTTTCATCTACGATAACCAACCGGCCCACGCCCGCGGCGAATTCACCAACTTGCTTTACGACATAGCCCTGGCTGCCAAAGTAATCGCCCACAAAACCAACCGCGCCGGCTTGACCGACATCTTAGGCCGCGCTGGCGCAATCAACATCCAGGGCGAAGACCAGCAAAAACTAGACGTCTACGCCGACGACATCATCTTCCGCCTTTGCGACCACACCGGTCGCCTGTGCGTCATGGCTTCCGAGGAGCGCGAAACCATTCTGGAAATCCCCCCCCATTTTCAGAAAGGCTCCTACGTCCTCATCTATGACCCCCTGGACGGCTCCTCCAACATAGACGTTAACGTTAGCATTGGCACCATCTTCGCCATATTCCGCTGTATTGACTGGGCTAACCGCGGGCGGCTGGAAGATTGCTTGCAGCCAGGCCGTAAACTGGTAGCCGCTGGCTACGTACTCTACGGCTCCAGTACCATGCTGGTCTACAGCACCGGGCATGGCGTTCATGGTTTCACCTTAGACCCGGAATTGGGCGAGTTTCTCCTCTCTCACGAGAGCATGAGACTGCCCGATCCGCCGCAGTTTTACAGCGTCAACCATGCCTACTATCGGCATTGGTCCCCCGCCGTACAAAAATACGTCCGTTGGCTGCAAGGGCTGGAACCCGAATCCCCGCCCAAACCATTATCCGAGCGCTATATAGGCTCTCTGGTAGCCGATTTCCATCGCAACCTGCTGCGCGGCGGCATCTTCCTCTATCCGGCGGAAACCGGAAAGCCGCAAGGCAAAATTCGCCTCCTGTACGAAGCCGCCCCCTTGAGTTTCCTGGCGGAGCAGGCTGGCGGCTACGGTTCCACCGGTTGTGGCTCCATTTTGGACGTTATCCCTGTCGAACTGCACCAGCGCACACCGTTTTTCGTTGGCAACCGCTCTCTTGTAGAAAAAGCTGAGGAAATGTTGGCTTCTGAACGGCTCAATAGTTAGCAACGTTTTGACGAGACCAGACAGTCGTGCTATACTTTGTACGCCTAGTAATTTTCGCAAACGCTCTTTTCCCATGCTATCGGCAACTGACACAACTTCTTTCCACCAGCCGGCATTACTGGCTCCCCAACGTTTACTTCCAGATTCATCTGTTGATTTCCCAGTATACTGGCTTTGACCTGTTTGCGATCCGAAGGCGGGGGTATTGTTCGGATTCCTTCTTTATTAGTCAACTTGATGGCAGTGCAACGAGGATCCACCCTAACGGTGAATGGATCTCTTTGAAACCAACTGCTGAGAAGCTCATAGGTTCCCCTGCATCGCACACGAACCAAATTGCAGCGGCGCAATCAATTGGGTTTAAGCGAGTGACCGCCATAAAGGTAGGCTGGCATAGCGGTAAAACCCTGATTTTGAGTAACGCTTAACGCGCCCCCACCTGGGCCGCCGTTTAAGCTATGGCTGCTGAGACTTTTCATGGCGCATTTGCCATTTGATATCACCCCAGTAAATCGTGGTGATCGCTTCAACCGCCTATTCGGTTCCACAAAACGGGCAAAAAGGCATCGGCGCCGGGGG
>CAYQYJ010000470.1:0-3282 GCA_964421605.1 uncultured Ardenticatenaceae bacterium
GCAAAACAGTTGCGAACTTCATAATTTTCCTCGGCCACTGGCCGGCCTCCCAATTTTGGAACTCTTCGCCACCCATTGGATTGTAGCATGACGGCCGCAGAAAACATCCCCCCCCGCGCGAAAAAAAGGTTAATTTGGGTGGCTGTTCTCGTCTATTATTGCGGTTGCGTGAACTGTTCCACCAGGTCCAGCACGACTTCCTTCAGGTCGCCGCGGTTGGGCAGGGAACCCATCATGCCGTACATGGCGGCGGAGCGGGTGGGGATGCCGGCATCTCCCCCCCCCACCAGGCTAGATGCTTTGCCCGTCAGCTTGCTGACCAGCGCCGCTGGCAGCAGCTTCGTGGCCGCCCGCGCCGCCGCCAGCGCCAGCCGGTTGCTCCACTTTTGCAGGCTGGGTTTACGCGCCGCCGCCGCGGCGGCAGCCAGATCCGCCAGGAAAGCCGCCTCTCGCCCCGCGTGCAAATGGTTGACGGTCAAATGCAGCGTGGGCGGGAACTGCTGCCGGTCCAGATGCCAGCCGCGCGCCGTCATTTCATCCCCCACCTGGTAGATGTCCACTTTATCCGCGCCAATCGCCATCAGGCTCATGGGTGGGTTGCCCATCACGTGAATGCCCGGAATGGCGTTGATCCCCTGGCGCAAGATGGTGGCAGTTTGCATCACCTCGCGGGCGATGCGCAGGTAGCCATCTTGCCCCAGGTAATTCATGATCGCCCAGGCAGCCGCAATCGCCCCGCCAGGGCGCGTGCCGGCCATAGTGGGCGAGGCATAGATGCCGCCGGGCCAGTCGGTGTAGGCGTGCAGTTGGTAGCGGCGCAGGTCGTGATGATGGTAGAGGATGAGCGACGCGCCTTTGGCGGTGTAGCCATATTTATGTAAATCTGCCGATAAAGAGGTGACGCCGGGCACACGGAAGTCGAAATCAGGCACGTCGTACCCCAGTTGGCGCACAAATGGCAGCATGAATCCCCCCACACAGGCATCTACGTGGCACAGCAACTCATGCTCCAGGGCCAGCGCCGCTATGTCTGTAATCGGGTCCACGACGCCGTGCGGATAGGACGGGGCGGAACCAACCAGCAGAATCGTGCGGGGCGAAACGGCAGCCCGCATGGCGGCTATATCAGCGCGTAAGTCTGCGCCGACGGGCACGCGCACGGGGCGCACGTCGAAGTAGCTGGCAGCTTTGTCAAAGGCGGGATGGGCAGAGATGGGCAGGATCATCTCCGGCGGCTGTCGCTGCGGTTGGCGGGCGCGGGCCCAGTCGCGGGCCGTTTTGACAGCCATGAGGATGCTTTCTGTGCCGCCTGAAGTCATATTGCCCACCACGTCCCCCTGGCTGCCCAACAAAGCGGCGCTCATGCTGATGACGTCGGTCTCAAAGCGGCGCAGGCTGGGGAAGGCGGTGGGATTGAGCGCGTTTTCCGACATGAACAGGGTGTACGCTTCTTTGAGCAGATCGGCGGCTTCACTGCCGGCAGAAAAGACCAGACTGAAGACGCGCCCCTCTTGCCATTTCAAGTCGTGGGCGCGGGCCGCCTGCATCTGGGCGAGGACCTGTTCTTTAGACTGTCCATGCGCGGGCATTTGGGGGAAGTTATTCATGTGAGGCGTTTTCTCCGCAATTGTTTAACTGGTTAGGGTACACGCTGGTATAATGGGGTAGGCGCGCGTGCCGCACCAACCCTGGATGGATTTTAACACAGATGAGATGGGCTGAATAAAGTGATGAGTGAATTAAACGAACTGCGAGAACTGCTACCCTTCTTGATTCCCTTGATTCTCATTCAGTTGGCGCTGCTGGTCGCGGCGCTGCTGGATTTGCGGCGGCGACCGCGTACGCGCGGGCCCAAGTGGCTGTGGGTTATCCTCATCCTTTTTGTGCAGATGATAGGGCCAATAGCCTATTTTGTGATAGGCCGAGAGGAGGGATGAGATGGATGTGCCGGCAATTGAATGCCGCCAACTCAGCCGCCGCTATGGAGAAGTCGCTGCCCTGCAGCCGCTGGACTTGCAAGTAGCCGCTGGCGTGATCTTTGGTTTTTTGGGGCGGAATGGCGCCGGCAAAACCACCACCATCCGCCTGCTGGCTGGCCTGGCCCACCCCACCACCGGCTCTGCCTGGATCAATGGCGTGCAGAGCACCGGCAGCGGCAGCCTGGCGCGCGCTCAGTTTGGCTATTTGCCGCAAGACCCCGCCTTTTACAAATGGATGACCCCCCGCGAATATCTGGATTACGTGGGGCAGTTGTTTCAAATGGATCGGGACGAGCGGCGGCAGCGGGTAGAGGAAATGTTGGCCCTGGCAGGTTTATCTCAGGCCGCCCACCGTCAAATAGGCGGTTTTTCCGGGGGAATGGTGCAGCGGCTGGGGATTGCCCAGGCGCTGCTGCATCGCCCGCCCGTGCTGCTGCTGGACGAGCCGACCAGTTCCCTGGACCCGGCCGGGCGTTACGAACTGCTGGAGCTAATCAGCGGGCTGCGTGGCCAGGTGACGGTGTTCTTTTCCAGCCACATCCTGGCGGACGTGGAGCGCATTTGCGACCGCGTAGGGATTATTCACGAAGGGCGTCTGCTGTTGGATGCGGGGCGGGATGAGCTTTTGGCGCGCTATGCCACAAACGTGATGCTGCTGGAGGTAGAGCGGGAGAGCGCGCCGCTGCTGCCGGCATTCCTGGCTGATTTGCAGAGCCGTCCCTGGGTAGCCGGAGCAACAGCGGCGGACAACGTGGTGCGGGTGATGGTGGCGGGGGAGGTAAATGCCGGCAAGCGCGCCCTCATCCCCCTCATTGCCGCCCACAACCTGCTGCTCAACCGCTACGAATGGGTGCGCCCCTCCCTGGAAGAAATCTTCCTCAGCCTCAGCCAGCCAGAGAAAGGGGAGTGAGACTACTACCGCACCACAGTTTGCAGCTCTTCTCGAATCACCTTCCGCAGCACACTCTCTAACATCTCATCTCGATATTGCACATATTCCCGCAGCGCTTCGTTGATCAGCGTTTGATAGTTCCCGCCGCCTGCTTCATGCACCTGTTGGCGAAACCAGTTTAGCACATCAGTATCAACGCGGATCGTAGTCCGCGTTTTGCCGGGCAAAGACTCTTTGAACGGGTTTGCTCCTTTAGGCGGTGGTAGAAATCAATGTAAGGGCAGCCCCCCATCCCCCTGGTATCACCCCATTAAATCGTGGCGATCTCTTCAACCACATATCGGTTCCATAAAACAGGCAAAAAGGCATCGGCGCCGGGCAATTTTGGGCGCGTCTGCGCCCAAAATTGCC
>CAYQYJ010000471.1:0-3278 GCA_964421605.1 uncultured Ardenticatenaceae bacterium
CTACTGTGCGCCGGCATTTACCAGGGCGCGGGTTGTGGCCAGCATATCTTTGCTGCGCATGAGCGTTTCGCCGACGAGTACGGCGTCTATGCCTAGTTGCCGCAGCAGGCGTACGTCTGCGGCTGTTTGTATGCCGCTCTCGCTGACGACGGCAATGCCGGCGGGGATGAGGCGGCGCAGGCGGGCGGTGGCGTCGAAATCTACGGCGAAGGTTTGCAGGTTGCGGTTGTTGACGCCAATGACGCGCGGCTGCCAGGCTAAGGCGCGTTCCAGTTCAACCTCGGTATGCACCTCGACCAGGGCGGTCATGCCCAGTTCTTGAGTCAGTTGCAGCAGGGCGCCCAGGTCGCCGCCGGTGAGCACGGCGGCAATGAGGAGCAGGGCGTCCGCGCCGGCGGCGCGCGCTTCGTATACCTGGTAGGGGTGGAAGATGAAGTCTTTGCGCAGGACGGGAATGCCGCGCTCGCGCCGCGCATCTCGTTTGTCGGGAATGAGCGATTTTGCCTGGCTGACGGCTTCTTTGACGTCGCGCAGATGTGCCAGCGAGCCTTGAAAGTGGCGGGCGTCGGTGAGGACCGAGATGGCTTGCGCGCCGCCGCGGACGTAGGTCTGGGCTATCTGGGCTGGATCGTAGTGGGGGGCGATTAAGCCTTTGCTGGGGGAAGCTTTTTTACATTCGGCGATGAGGGAGACGCCGGGGGCTTTGAGGGCGGCGTAGAAATCCAGCGGGGGCGCAGCCAGGCGCACCAGGGCGCGCAGATCGGCGAGGGGGGTTTCGCGCATGGTTTTGGGAAGCTGCTCGCGGTGGTGCAGCATGATTTCGTCGAGGATGACGCCGCGACGTTTGGCTTGATTGGTGACACTCATAGGTTACTCCGAAATAGTTTTATGGGGAGGGGGGACCCCATCCCCCAACCCCCTTCCCCTAAACGGGAAGGGGGCTTTTGCAGAGGGCGAGGGGCGCTGCGCGCACTACATTACCCCTTCCCTGGCCTGAGGCGGCGCAAGACGTAAATGCGGGGGTGGAGGTTTTCGCGGCGGAGGCGGATAAGGTGTTCGATTTGCCATGGGGTGGGTGGGGATAGGAGGGTTTCAACCAGGCGGGGGAGATGGGTGATGAGGACAAAGCGGGCGGCAGGGCGGGCCAGGCGGGCGGCGGCGGCGAAGAGTTGGGGGTAGAATGCCGGCATTTCCGCCGCCTGCCCCATTAACTGCCCCCAGGGTAAATCGGCCACGATGGCGTCAAACGCGCCGGCAGCCAGGGCGGGGGCGCTGTCGTCCTGCTGTAGCAGGGCCGCGGTCACGCCGGCGGCGTCCAGGTTAGCCTGCGCCAGGCGTAAATGGGACCTCTGCCAATCTGTGCCTACGGCTAACGCGGCGGGGGCCGCCAGCAGCCGCTCCACTAATAGCGTGCCAGAGCCGCAGGTCAAGTTGAGAAAACGATCGGTGGGCTGCGGCTGCGTCAGGTCACCCATGACCGCCGCCACGGGGGCGCTGAGGGCGCCTGGCAGGTTTTGCACGCGCCAGGGACGCGCCGCCAGGGGGCGGGGCGTCAAGCGCAGTAACGCTTCCCAGCCGGCAGTGGGCGCGGGGCGCACGCGCAGCCACAGGTCGCCCGCCTGGTTGTCATACGTCAAGCCCGTATCGGCGGCTAACGTTTGTTGGATGCGGCGAAAAACGGACGTCTGGTCGCCGGCGGCGCTGATGTGGCAGGTGTGGAAGGCGTCGGGGGGATGGTATTGGCGTATGGCGGTTATCAGGCGCAGCAGCGTCTGCCAGTGTTGGTGACCCAGCAAGGCTTTGGGACGGGGGATGGGGAAGTGGGCAATGGCGTACACGGCGACCACGGTGCGCAGGCGGTTGAGGCGCTGCCAGTCGCCGCGAAAGGTGAAGGGGATGGTGGTGGGGGAAGATGCCGGCATTTCCCGAAAAGCCGCGCCCAACTCTCGTTCCAGTTCTGCCTGGGCAAACGGCTTTAGTCCGTCTATGACGTCGGCTTCAAAGTGAACGAAGGAGTTGCTCATGCTGGATATGGTGAGAGGATTTTGCCACGAATCCTTCGACGATGCTCAGGACAGGTTTCACGAAGTGTACGAATTTTGGGCATGGTTCAGTTTTGAACCATGCCAGATTTTTTGTCTGCCAGGGGTGGGCGGGGTGACAACCTGCCCTACGGGAGGCGGAAGCTGTTTGTTTTGGCAATCCACTGTTCCAGTTTAGCCAGGGCAGCGCCGCTGTCAATGGCGGCGCGGGCGGCAGCCAGGCCGGCGGGCCAATCGTTGGTCTCCAGGCTGAGGGCGGCGGCGGCGTTCAATAGCACAATGTCGCGGCGGGGGCCCTGGTCGGCGCCGCTGAGGATGTGGCGGGTGATCTGGGCGTTCAGTTCGGGCGAACCGCCCAACAGGTCGGCTATTTGGGCGCGGGGCAGCCCTAGCTCTGCCAGCGGGTCCAGGGTGAAGGTGGTCACCTGCCCATCATGTAAATAAGTGACGCGGTTAGAACCTGTATTGGATAGTTCATCCAGGCCATCGGCGCCATGCACCACAAAAGCGGCGCGCGTGCCCAATTCGCGCAGCACGTGCGCCAATGGCTCTGTCCAGCGGGGGTCAAAGACGCCGATGACCTGGTGCGTGGCAGCGGCGGGGTTGGTTAAGGGACCAAGCAGGTTGAAAATGGTGCGCTGCCCCAGTTCACGGCGGGGACCAATGGCGTGGCGCATGGCGGGGTGGTGTTTGATGGCGTAGAGGAAGCCAATGCCCACTTCGGCTACGCATTCAGCCACCTGGGGCGCGGTCAAGTCCAGGTTGCCGCCCAGAGCCAGCAGCACGTCGGCGGAGCCGCTCTGGCTGCTGGCGGCGCGGTTGCCGTGTTTGGCGACTTTGAGGCCATGCGCGGCGACGACGAAGGCGGCGGTGGTGGAGATGTTGAAGGTGTGTTTGCCGTCGCCGCCGGTGCCGCAGGTGTCTACGATGATCTGGTCGGGGGCATGGTTGAGGGGGACGCTGACGACGTGGGCGCGCATGGCGGCGGCGCTGCCGGCAATTTCGGCCACGGTTTCGCCTTTCATGCGTAGGGCGGTGAGGTAGCTGCCAATTTGGGCGGCGGTGGCTTCGCCGTCCATGATGATGTTCATGGCGGCCTGGGCGTCGGCAAAAGTCAAATCGTGACCGTTAATAACGGCGGCGATGGCTGGTTTTAGAGGCATGGCACACTCCGGGGGGGGGGGTCCCCCCCCCCGGGGGGGGGGGGGGGCCCCGTTGGTTTGGGGGTTGTTGGGG
>CAYQYJ010000472.1:0-3276 GCA_964421605.1 uncultured Ardenticatenaceae bacterium
AGGGTGTCTTTTCCTGGAGAACGCTTAACTCTTCGGGGGAGAGGATGGCAAAGGTGCCGGTGACGCTGGCGATGAGAACGTCGTTTTGGGTGATGCGGCATTGGGTGGTAAGGGTGCGGCTGCCTTTATGAATGGTTTCGGCGTGGGCGGTTAAGATGCCGGCACGCGCCGGCCCATGATACCGTATTTGCATATCTTGCGTCACCAACCGGCGCTCGCCCAACGCCGACAAAGCCGCGCCGCCGCAAGCCGAATCCGCCAACGAGAAAGCCACGCCGCCGTGAGCAATCCCTAATGGATTCAGCAAATGGGGCTGCACCTCCAACGTTGCGCTGCACCGCCCCTCCCCATAAGCTGTGAACCGGATGCCCAAGACCTGCGTAAAAGTGCCGGCAAACGGCTGCGCCGCCTGATTCAGCGTCTGCAACACAGAAACGGCAATATGACCTGTCCCATCCTGCAACTGATCAACCAGTTGGTGGGCTTGTTGTAAAATGACGTTATCCAAAACAGTTCCCTAGATGAAAACAATCACAGATTTCGCAGATTACCCGGCCTTGTTTCATAGCCGATCATGATCAGCGTTCTGACTACTGACCACTCTTCACTGTCCACTGACCACTCTTCACTATTTTCGCGCGAGATTATAGCATACGCCCCCCCGTCTTGACACCTTCCCTGCCCACATTATAATCCGAGGCTGTGTACCTTGTGTGCTTTGTATACTTTGCACATCGGTACACCATTTTGACCACTGCCCACTAACAACTCACCACCTCATTCAGGAAGGCCCGCATGAAACGCATTGTCCGCGCCCCCGTAGGAACTGAACTCCATTGCAAAGGCTGGCTGCAAGAAGCCGCTTATCGTATGCTGCAAAACAACCTGGACCCCGATGTGGCTGGCGATCCTGAAAACCTGATTGTGTATGGCGGGCGTGGGCGGGCGGCCCGTAACTGGGAAGCTTTTGACGCTATCCTGGCCTCGCTGCGCCAGTTGGAAAACGACGAGACGCTGCTGGTGCAAAGCGGCAAGCCCGTAGCCGTTTTTCGCACCCACCCCGACGCCCCCCGCGTCCTCATTGCCAACTCCAACATGGTACCCCATTGGGCCACCCAGGAGAACTTCGACAAATGGGAAGCGGAAGGGTTGATCATGTATGGGCAGATGACTGCCGGCAGTTGGATATACATCGGCACCCAGGGCATCTTGCAAGGCACCTTTGAAACGTTCGCCGCCGCCGCCCGCCAGGCAGGTTGGCCCTCGCTGCGCGGCAAATGGGTACTCACCGCGGGCTTGGGCGAAATGGGCGGCGCGCAGCCCCTGGCGGTGACCATGAATGAAGGCGTTGGCTTGCTGGTGGAAGTGGACGAATGGCGCGCCAACCGCCGTCTGGAACATCGCTACATTGACGAAGTAGCCGAGGACCTGGAAGAAGCCCTGAAACGAGTGCAATACTACGTCGAAAAGCAGCAACCCCGCTCCATTGGCTTAATCGGCAACGCCGCCGCCATCTTCCCCGAATTACTCCAGCGCAATTTGCTCCCCGACATCGTTACCGACCAGACCTCCGCCCACGATCCCCTGGCTTACTTCCCCCATCATCTCTCCTTTGCCGAAGGGCGCGAACTGCGCCAGCGCGATCCCGCCGCTTTTCAGCAGCTTGCCATGGAATCTATGGCCCGGCAGTGCGCCGCCATGGTGGAAATGCAGCGCCGCGGCGCCATTGTCTTTGACTACGGCAACAATCTGCGGCAGCGGGCATACGATTACGGCGTGGCGGACGCTTTCAGCTATCCAGGGTTTATCCCCGCCTACATTCGCCCCCTCTTTTGCGAAGGCAAAGGCCCCTTCCGTTGGGTAGCCCTCAGCGGCGATCCCGCCGACATATACGCCACAGATGCAGCCGTCCTGGAGCTATTCCCCCACGACGAGCATCTGCACCGCTGGATCAAGCTGGCCCGCGAACAGGTGCATTTTCAAGGCTTGCCCGCCCGCATTTGTTGGTTAGGCTATGGCGAACGCGCGCGCGCGGGTTTGAAGTTCAACGAAATGGTCGCCAGCGGCGCGCTTAAAGCGCCCATTGTCATTGGCCGTGACCATCTGGACGCCGGCTCCGTCGCCAGCCCCAACCGTGAAACTGAAAAGATGCGCGACGGCTCCGACGCCATTGGCGACTGGCCCATTCTCAACGCCCTGATCAACGCCGTCAGCGGCGCCACCTGGGTCAGTTTCCATCACGGCGGCGGCGTCGGCATTGGTTACAGCCTCCACGCGGGCCAGGTGATTGTGGCTGATGGCACGCCCGCCGCGGCGGCGCGGCTGCAGCGCGTGCTCACCGTTGACCCAGGCATGGGCGTGGTCCGCCACGTGGATGCAGGGTATGAACGCGCCATTGAAGTCGCCCGCGAACGCGGCGTCAAAATCCCCATGCTCAAATAACGCTGCGACAGGCAGAACATCATGACAACGTACTATCGCGCCGACATTCTGGAAAACAACTTAAAGGAACTCATCAGCCAGGTTCCGGGCTTGCAAGGAGCCGTGATTGTCAGCTCCGAAGGGTTTGCGGTGGCTGCCTACCCCAACGAACTGAGCGGCGGACGCCAGGAGACCAGTACGCCGCAGGTAGCCGCCATGGCTGCCACCCTGGTTGCCCTGGGCGAGACCACTCTTGCCCGCCTCTCGCGGGGGGAAATTGAGCGCCTGCTGATTGAAGGCAAAGAGGGAGCGATTGTCGTCTACCCAATTAACGCCAACGCCGCCCTGGCCGCGCTGCTGGCTAAAGACGCCAAAGTGGGTTTGACTCTGCTGGCCGTAGCCCGCGCCGCCGAAAACATTGGGCACATTCTCAACGGACGGTCGTAGTACCCATCGGATTGCCCATCTAATGTCCTACTTTACGTAAGAATCAAATCATGCTATATTATGGTCAAGTGTTAAGCGGGGCGAGCCTGATGCACGGGTGTCAGTGTAATAAATAGTCAGGTTAGGAGGCAAAGAAAAGATGTCGCATCACTTTTTACGAAAGCTTTTCGCTTTGTTAATGGTTTTAATGCTCGTTCTGGTGGCTTGCGAAAGACCGCTGCAGCAGCCGGCTGCGCCCACCGAAAGCGCGCCCACGGCGGAAGTAACCACAGGCGAGCAGCCGGCTGGCGAAACGCCCACCGAGGGCGAACTCCCTGCCGAGGGTGAGGCGCCCGCTGAGGGTGAAGCGCCCACCGAGGGCGAAGCTGCTGGCGGGGAAACCACAGGCGAGTCGCCACGCCCAGGTGA
>CAYQYJ010000473.1:0-3268 GCA_964421605.1 uncultured Ardenticatenaceae bacterium
TGCCTTTTTTCGTGTAATTCGTAAAACCCGTCCTGAGCATCGTCGAAGAATTCGTGGCGAAAATCTGGATTTGCTTAGACTGGGATGGGCCAATAAATCAAAATGCCGCAGATCATATTGGCGAAATCTGCGGCATCTTTGATTTTCGGCTGCGGGTAAACCGTTGTGGGCAAAATTGAGGCGGTTAGTTACCTCACAATTGCCAGAACATCCAGTACTTCGCCGCTAAAACCATTAACCGAGCCATCCCAGTAAAGGCCAGGGCCAAAATTGCAGGACGTATTGCTGCCCAGGGTAATCGGGTGGCAGATAAAGACGCTGGCCCCGTCGCCGCTGGCGTTAGCTACAGCAAAGTTGCCATTAGTTGTCAGGTAGATGTCGCCGTTCGTTCCGTCTATCCAGACGCCATTCGTATCTTCGCTGGAAGAGTTCGATAATCCTACATCGGAGCCATCGAAGTAAGGAGTCCACGTGCCGTCTGTATTAGCGCCCAGGCTGGTGGGCGTAAACATGATCAGATCTTCATCGTCGCCCGCGGCGCCGTTGACACTGTAACTGCCAATGAAACTCAGGATCAGGCGACCATCGTCGAGGACGTGCAAGGCATCAATGTCCTCGTTGCTGTCGCTCAGGCTGACATCGGAGCCATCGAAATAGAGCGAGAAGGAGCCCGCCGTATTGGGACCCAGGGATGTGGGAATGAACTGGACGATGTCTGAATCGTCAACGGAAATGCCCCCGATGTTGGTGGCTACATCCACGCTTAGCAGCAACGAGCCGTCGCTCAGGAAGGCAAATGCATCTACGTCACCTGTGATGCCGACGTCGGAGCCATCAAAGACCATCGCCCAGCCGCCGCTGCCAGTGTCGTAGCTGAGAATATCTTCATCATTGAACGAAACACCGCCCGCATTTCCACCGGAAGTAGAGCTGGCATAAACGATGTCGGCAGGCGCAGGGGGTATGTCTGGCTGGCCAATCACCCAGGTGCCATTGGTCTTGTTGGTGAAAAAGATACGCGAACCATAGTCGCCAGTTGCGATGGGGAACTGACCTGCCGAAGAGACGTTATCCGGAACCAGCACTTTCCACAACAGCGTCCGCGAGTTCAATTCGATGGCTACAATGTAGGAAGAGCTGATGTCGCCGCCAGGCAGATAGGCAGTCGCGCTCATGATGAGCACGGGCGCGCTAACCGTTCCCGCCATGGTCATGGCTGAAGAAGGCACGTGCACGCCTGGTTCTCCCACCAGGGCGTCCATGTCAATCTGTTCCAGGATATCCCCAATTCCATCGCCGTTACTGTCATAGACGCCCACCCGATAGAGCCAGCGGTTGTCATAAGGGGGATTGCCCACGGAGTATGCCCAGATGCCGCCGCGCATGTCACGAGCAAACGAGGCTTCCATCTCACCGGGCAGTGGTTTGGTCCAGACCAGTTGGGGCGACGTCCCCAGGTCACGCAAGGCGTACATGCTGGGATTGTCCGCGCCATCCAGGTCGCGGTCGCCATCAAAGTAAATCATGTCTGTGTGGAAGGCATAGGGGCTGGTGCCGCTGGGGCCATTGAATTCGTAATACCAGGCAACTTCCAGCGCATCTGGCAGCCCGCCGCCATTGGAAACCATATCAATCGCGTATAGCCGGCCCAAACCCGTATTGACGCTGTGGTTGGTGGAAACGTAAATGCGGTTGTCACGCACCGCAGGCGTATTGGCGGTATGATACCGCCCTCCATCCTCAATCAAGTCCAGGGAAGCCAGTATAGCCCCGGTATTGATGTCAAAAATGGAGACGGGGCCGCCGGCGGTAGCCATGACAATAGCGCCATTCTCACCAATAACGAGACTGATGGGACGTCCACCCGGCGTGGGCGTGTTCCAGAGAACGCTGCCATCAACGTCAAAGCGAACGATGCGTTCGTTATCGGCGGCGATCACGCTGCCAGAGGCCAGCACCAGCGGTAAAGAGCTGAAGGCAGCGCAGTTGAGGATGTCTCCCGACCCCCACAGGCGATAGGGCATCCCCGTACCGTCTGCATAGGCGTAGACCACCAGCGTGTTGATCACATCTTCGCAAGGTGTGATGGGAAAATCTATGGGCAGGCGACCAAAGGTACAGACGGCAATTGTGCCATTGGCAACGCAGCCGAGGCCGCGGCTGGAGCCAATGGGCTCGCCGCTGCCATTTGTCACAGGATCGTGCCAGATGATTTGCGCGCCGGGTTCAGGAGGGGTCATGCCTGTCCAGTCGCTCATGCGCGAGTCACAATGAGCCATATAGCAGCCAGGGGGCGGCACTTGAATTTGCCCTCCTGTTTCCCCCGAAGCGGCTACAGTCACCTGATAATGTGATGCGGAAAGAATGCCGGCAGTCACCACCGCCAAAACCAGCCACAATCCCCAACTGCGTACCTTATCCATCATTACACATCCTCCATTATTTTGTCCTGATCTGTCCCACGAGGTTAAAACAAGCAACACAGCCAGAACGACGACGATTGAGGCGTCATAGCAACCAGTGCCAGAAACGAAAAGAGGCTCGCTTTCAATCAAGCCTCGCGTATATGGTCGCAAACCAGACAGGCCCGGAGCAGGATGTGTCCCGACTTGGAGGGCGGGCGCAGTGGGGCGATTAAGCCTGTGTCACCTTTTGACTTCTTAACGTCCGACAACGGAGCGGAATCATATCGCAAATCCAGACAGCAAGTCAATGCCGGCAGGAAAATGCCAGCAGAAAAGGGTGTGATTCTTGTCCTATTCGTGGCCTTGAAACACACCCTTTGGGCAACAGAACTACGGCACTCCGATGACCCAGGTGCCGTTTGTCTTGTTTGTAAAAAAGATACGGGAACCGCTGGGGCCCTGGGTAATAGGGAACTGCCCCGCGGAAGAGACGTTATCGGGTACCTGGACCTTCCACACTAGCGTGCGGGAAACCAGATCAAGGGCTATCACGTAGGAAGAACTGATACCGCCGCCAGCCAGGTAAGCAGATGCGCCGATAAGCATCACTGGGTTACTGACCGTGCCGGCAATGGTCATGGCGGAGGAAGGCACGTGAACCCCAGGTTCGCCAACCAAGGCATCCAGGTCAATTTGCTCCAGAATTTCGCCAATGCCATCCCCATTGTTGTCATACATGCCCAGACGATATAACCAGCGATGGCCGTAAGGAGGATTGCCAATCGTGTAAGCCCACATGCCGCCGCGCTGGTCGCGGGCAAAGGAGGCTTCCATCTCGCCGGGCATGGTCTTCGTCCACAACA